>CADCQO010000318.1 GCA_902803585.1 uncultured Ruminococcus sp. | reverse complement strand
TATTACCGATCCCGTTACTAAGGAACATTTCCCGTGTACTGTGGGATTGCCGGAGGTGCTTGCGCCTGAAATACAGGGCAGCGGGAAAATGATAAAGGACTCAACCTTTTCAGAAGCAAGCGATAATTTTTCGCTGGCAATCCACCTTTTCCGTATGCTCATGAATAACGAATCGCCCTTTGGCGGCGTGAACAAAGACATGGGTTCTGATTCCAAAAGTATGTCACAGATTGATGTGAACGCAGATATTATCAACGGTGAATGTCCCTATGTCAGAAGCTGTAAATACGAGGTTCGCTCCACGAGTCCGCAGCTTTCTATGCTGCCCGATTCTCTTGTTCTGCTGTTTATCAGAACGTTCCGCTATAAAGCAACAACTGTCGGTGTACAGGCTTCCAAGAGAGCAACCGCATCTGAATGGCGTACAGCACTTTATCCGTATATTTTCAAAGGTACAAACCTGTTGAAAGTTTGCCACAACAACACCTATGGAGGGCCGCATATCTATCCGGCAACAAACAGCACTTGTCCCTGGTGTGAACTGGAGCGCAGACAGAAAGCGGCAATTCAGCAGATGAACCAGCAGAATACACCCCCGCCTGTCGTTGTCCAACAAAATCCGCCCGCTGTTGTCAGGAAAACTCCGCCCACTATTGTCCAACAAAATCTGCCCGTTTCGACAAGACACAATCTGCCTGTATGGCCGTACTATGTTGTAATGATAGCCTGCGGTATTATGAGCGGTTTTATATTTGGCGATTCTATGCGTGCACAGATGGAATTCTTCGGACAACTCAGACTGCCCACCGCTGTTTATACTATCGTCATATCTGTACTTGGTGCTTTTTTTGGATATGGATTTGGGGCTACATCAGATGAAGATTATCACAAAGACGGTATTTACGGCAGGAAATTCTTCTGGAGTATTTTTTGCATATTATTTCCAGCATTTATCGTAGAGATTCTGGCATTGGCAGCTACTCTGGTAATATGGCTGGGTAGTCTGATCTTTTTCAGATAATCCCTATTGTCGCTGTCATTATCCGGCTTGTACCGAAAGCAAGGAAAAAGTAAACGTGATGTCCGACTGCCGCTTTGAGAAAGTTTTATCCTGATGAGTGAGAACCTTCCCGAAGCGGTTTTTGTAAATTCCACAAACATTCCACATACTTTCCTTTGTCATTCCTAAAACCTGTCATATAATACAATCAATACAAAACACAAGTACAATGCTTGATTTTGTAGGAAGAAAACGGGAACGTCTGATATATGACAGGAGGTCATCATTATGAAAAAAACAACAGCTTTATTATTGACAGCTTTATTGATAGGTTCTTTTGCAGGGTGCAGCCAGTCCGCAGCGGACAACAGTGCCGCTGTCAGCACGATGCAGAGTGTAGCATCAGACAGCAGCACGAGCACTACTGACAGCAGTACTGAGCAGAAAGATAATATCTCTTCAAACAGCCAGTCATCTGTTCAGAACAGCGGCAACGCAAATGGTTTCACGCCCGACAAAACCGAAACCAGCCGCAATGCTAACGGATTCACACCTGATGCAGACCAGAACAGCGGCAATGTGAACAACTTCAAGCGTGACCGCATGAACAGGCAGAATAATATGAACGGCGAAAATGGCAATATGACTCCGCCCGATATGAACGGCGAAAACGGCAATATGACTCCGCTCGATATGAACGGCGAAAACGGCAATATGACTCCGCCCGATATGAACGGCGAAAACGGTAATATGACTCCGCCGGACATGAACAGCGGTATCGGCAATAACGCAAATACCACAACAAAAGCAAATGTTGAAACGCTGAGTGCATCGGATATTTTCAGCGACCGTGATTTAAAGCAGACTGCCGACACGAGCAAAGCTAAAACTATTCAGGTCGCCAGCGGTACGACGCAGAACATTACAGAAGCAGGTGTGTACATTCTCAGCGGCACAGCAACAGATTTTACCGTCAAAGTAGCTGCTGACAAAGAGGATAAAGTACAGCTGGTACTGGACGGTCTGAACGTGACAAACAGCAGTTTCCCTGTTATTTATGTTGTATCTGCTGACAAGTGCTTCATCACGACAACAAACAGTGAGAACAGCCTTTCCGTTACAGGCACTTTTACAGCCGATGGTGACACCAACACAGATGCAGTCATCTACTCGAAAGATGATGTTGTTTTCAACGGCACAGGCACGCTGAATATCACTTCTGCCGCAGGCAACGGCATTTCAGGAAAAGACGATGTGAAATTCACCGGCGGCACTTACAGCATCACTTCCAAGCTGGACAGTGTTGAAGCGAATGACTCCATCGCTATCTATGCAGGCAGCTTCACGATCAATTCTTCAAAAGACGCCTTCCACAGCGAGAACAGCGATGATGATACCGTAGGTTATGTCTACATTGCAGATGGTACTTTCAATATCAAAGCGGCGAGTGATGCGATTCAGGGCACAACCATCACGCAGATTGACGGCGGTACTTTCACACTCAATGCGCCGGAATGTATCGAAGCAACCTATGTACGCATAAACGGGGGAACTATCAGCATTACCTCTTCTGATGACGGTATTAACGCCTCCTATAAGAGCCGTTCCTGCGGTACACCGACAGTAGAAATTAACGACGGCGACATTACCATTGTCATGGGACAAGGCGATACAGACGGCATTGATGCAAACGGCAACATTTACGTTAACGGCGGTACTATCAACATTACTGCACAGATGTCCTCTTTTGATTATGACGGTGTTGCAGAATATAACGGCGGTACAATTATCATCAATGGTTCACAGGTTGATTCCATTCCGCAGTCTATGATGGGCGGCAGAGGCGGTATGGGCGGCATGGGACGCAGAGGCTTCTGAAAAATTTGAAATTGAGAATAAAAGATGGCAGCCGGACTTTTTTCAAAATACAGAATGTGGAGTCCGGACTTGCCCGCTTATCAGAAATGAGGTGAGAAACAATGGCAAAGGTACTGATATGTGATGATGAACCGGATATTGTACAGATGATTACCAGATATGCCAGAAGAGAAGGTTATGAAACGGCGGCGGCAGGAGACGGCGGGGAAGCGGTAGAACTGTGCCGTCAGCAGGACTTTGATCTGATTGTCATGGACGTGATGATGCCCGATATGGACGGTTTTACGGCGTGTAAAAAGATTCATGAATTCAAAGATATTCCCGTTCTGATGCTTTCTGCAAGGGGCACGGAATACGACAAACTTTTCGGTTTTGAGGTAGGCGTAGACGATTATGTAACAAAACCGTTTTCCCCTAAAGAACTGATGGCGAGAATCAGTGTGATTATCCGCCGTCATCACGGCACAGCAGTTCTGAAAGAAACCCAGCGTCTGAAAGTCAGCGGAATTGAACTGGATACTCTCGGCCATGAGGTCTATATAGACGGTGTCCGTACAGAACTTACCGCAAAAGAATATGGTATCCTGCTCTATTTCATGAAAAACAAAGGAATTGTTTTGTCGCGTGACAAGATTCTGAATCAGGTGTGGGGCTATGATTACTTCGGAGATGACCGCACGGTAGACTGGCAAATCAAACTTTTACGGAACAAATTAGGAAAATATCGTGACTATATCCATACCATCAGAGGGGCGGGATATAAATTTGAAGAAGATTAGGTCGTTCAAGCTCAAATTATGGCTGTACTTTGTTTTGTTTACAGCGATCATTTTTTCCGTACTGTGGCTTTTGCAGACGGTATTTCTTCAGAGTTTCTACAATCAGATGCTGATTCACAACACCAAGGAAGCGGCGCAGAAAATCGTTGACAACAGCCAGCAGGCAGACATCAACAACCTGATTGACAAGCTGACGCACGATAATTCTTTTCTGGTATATATTACCGATGAACAGGGAACGATATATTACAGTGCCGATGAATACAAGGAAAGACGCAGCCACCTTCACGGAGAGGGCGAAAAATTCGAGTTTGAATTTGGCGACAACAAAATGATGCCGGAGAACAAAGGGGAGCATAAGCCGGGCAGCTACCGTATTTTGCCTTCACAGTATGACAGTTTTTTGAAAGCGCTTAAAGAAAGCGGAAACGGTATCGTTGAATACAGCACCGACACACTGTACGTTTACGGCACATATATCAACTATTACGGCGAGGACAGCCCGCTGATTCTGTACATCAGCGTCACTATCGACACAGTAGGACCATCTGCGGCAATTATCAGTGTCATGCTGTTGTGGGTAACGATTCTGTCTATTCTGATAGGTTTCATACTCTCATGGTTCATCGCCAGACGTTTTGCACGGCCCGTAGACGCTCTCACAAAAAAAGCTGACAAACTGGGTGATGCGGATTATTCCTCCGATTTCCGGAAGGGCTTCTGTTCAGAACTGGACGGTCTGAGCGATACACTCGACAGCACAAATGAAAAGCTCCAGCGTGCAAAGGATTTTCAGATGGAATTGCTGGCGAATGTTTCGCACGACCTGCGTACACCGCTGACAATGATAAAAGGCTATGCAGAGATGATACAGGAATTTTCATGGGAGGACGAGGCACAATGTAAATCAGACTTAGCGGTTATCATCAAAGAGTCTGACCGCCTGACTGCTTTAGTCAACGAAATTCTGGAATATTCCGAATTACAGACAGAATCGTTATCACATGACCTTGAAGAAGTGGATCTGAGCGGTCTGGTGAATCGTGTGGCAGACAGCTTTGCCGTTCTTTACAAGCCTGAAGGCGTGGTCATCGGACGGGACATTGAGAGTGCTGTTTTTCTGCGGGGAAACGCAAGCCGTCTGGAGAGGGCTTTTTACAACCTGATGGATAACGCCGTGCGGCATACGGGTGAGAGTAAAACCGTCCGTGTCACGTTACAGAAAACACAGCATCAGATTGTTGCTTCTGTTACCGATTACGGCAAAGGTATTCCGCTTTCTGAGCAGGAACATATCTGGGACCGTTACTATACCTCCCGTCAAAGAGGCGGCAAGGGTGTTTCAGGTCTGGGACTGGCAATTGTCAGGCAGATTGTTACCATGCACAAGGGTGTATGCACTGTGGACAGCACCGAAGGAAAGGGAAGCACTTTTTCCATCAGATTTGATATTTAGCAGAAAGATCTTTCCAACCTGATTTTTTGGAAATAATTCATGAAAATTCCTTGACAAACTGCCGGACTTGCGGTATAATATTCCTTGCAGCCGAGAGATGCCGGTGTGTCGAAACTGGCAGACGAGACAGACTCAAAATCTGTTGTCCGCAAGGACGTGTGGGTTCGAGTCCCACCACCGGCAGTACAGGAACCGCTTAAACATTGTGTTTGGGCGGTTTTCTTTTTGCTGCACAGCAGAAACAGACGGGATATTTGCCGCAGGGACGGGTATCCTGTTTCATTGCAGCAGGGAGCTGATTGGCATGAACGAGAAGATGACCTGCTTTGTCTGTGAAATGGAAAAAGAGTGCTATAATATCGCTTAACCAAGCGCAAAGGGTGATTACTATGCGACAAATCATTATTTCTGCCAATGACAGCGGTCAGCGTCTGGACAAATTCCTGACGAAAAAATTCAAAAATATGCCAGCCGCTCTGATGTACAAATATATCCGTACCAAGTACATTAAACTGAACGGAAAGCGCTGTACCATCTCTGACAGATTACAGACAGGTGATGTGCTGACGCTGTATATCAAAGATGAGTTCTTTGAAGAAACACCGGAAACCTTTGATTTTCTCAAAGCTCC
>CADCQO010000317.1 GCA_902803585.1 uncultured Ruminococcus sp. | reverse complement strand
CAGCCATACAACCAAAAACTTTGAGAAACACTCGGGGCGTGAGAAAATGCACAGATATATTCCGGAGTTTGATGTCCAGCTGTTCCAATTCCTCTGTATCATAACATTGACATTTCAGGAAGATTGGTATAGAATATAGTGTCGAAATAAAATGTAAAAGAGGGATAAGATGGAATTTGATGTCATCAATATTCTGTACTACTGCGCTGTTATCCTGCTGAGTACTAAGTTGCTCGGGATAATAACAAGGAAATTCGGGCTGCCGCAGGTTGTAGGCATGATCATTGCAGGACTGCTTATCGGGCCAGCAATTTTCGGTCAGCTTGATCTCGGCTGGTTTCATGGACTTGTCACACCCTCGCCGGCAGAAATGAACGTGCTGAAAAGTTTTTCACAGATCGGCGTTGTCTTTATTCTGTTCTCAAGCGGACTTGAAACAAACCTTGACGACCTGAAAAAAAGCGGAGCCGCTGCAACACTTATCGCACTTGCCGGCGTACTCGTTCCTGTTGCACTTGGCACCGGAGCATCATTGCTGTTTATCGGCGGAGAGTTTACTCAGGGAAAACTGCTTAACGCACTGTTTGTAGGTATGATACTTGCCGCAACAAGCGTAGGAATAACAGTAGAAACACTGAGAGAGCTGGGAAAACTTAATACGCGTGTCGGAACGACTGTACTCAGTGCCGCTATAATAGACGATGTTCTCGGAATCATTCTGCTCAGCATTGTAACAGGAATCAGCGGCGGCGGAAATATCGGTATGACTTTGCTGAAAACTCTCGGCTTCTTTGTGTTTACGATAGGTCTTGGAATTGTTCTGAGAATCGTATTCAAAAATCTCGAAAAGAAATATCCAAACACACGCCGTACAGGTATTTTTGCTCTTGCAATGTGTCTGTTCTATGCTTTTTGCGCTGAAAAACTTTTCGGTATCGCAGCTATTACCGGTTCTTATATGGCCGGACTTATGCTCAGCGGCCTTCACGACACAAAGTTCGTAGACAGAAAAGTTGTTATCAGCGGATACATGATCTTTACACCGATGTTCTTTGCCTATATCGGTATAAGCGCCGATTTCAGTCATTTTCAGAGTTCCGGACTTGTTTTTGCACTTGTTTTTGTACTGGCAGGAATCATCGGAAAGATTATCGGCTGTGCTCCTGCTGCGATGCTTTTCAAGTATTCAAAGCGCGAATCGCTTACGATTGGCTGCGGTATGATTGCACGCGGAGAAGTTGCTTTAGCAATTTATGCGACAGGTCAAAGCCTGATTCTGTATGAGGGTAAACAGCTTATAGGTATCGATCCCCTTGTGCCAACCATTTTCTTGATAGTAATAACTTCTATCCTTTGCCCCGTTTTCCTGAAGCTGGTCTTCAAAAACCAGAAAGCAGAGGTTGTTACCAACAAGGAACACCGCTCAACCATTCACTACGAAGCAATCGAAAACCAAAACAACAGTCAGGAATGAACTAACAGACGCTCCACCCGTACAGGGAGGGGCGTTTTTTCCATGACGGCAACTGTACCGCTATTTTCATGTTTTTATCCTAAATCGGCAGGAAGACTCCGACCTCTATCGGTTACGATAAGTCAGACACCGAGCGGAAAGTATTTTGTTTGAGTACGTTGCCATGCCAAGATATCGCACTGCCACTTTATCGTTTTGCTTAGAAGATATGTCATTCCATTCTTTTCTCAAACCTGAACATTCCGTCAGGAAATTGTTCGTTGATCTGTTCTGATATTTCGGGATCATTTGGATCAGGATGATGACTGTTATAGAATTCCACGATATGAAATCCGCAGCGGTTAACATAAAAATGAATATTCCTCTTTTCAAAATACGGGGTGACAGTTTCCCAGACTTTCACCTTCGGATAAAGCTTTTCTACTTTGCACCACGCTGCATATCCTATGCCATTGCTGTGAACACGAGGAGAAACAAACAGTATCTCAAGGTTTCCGCGTTCACCCTCTACCTTGAGTATCACGCCGCCGACATTCTGATGATCACATACAATACGGTATGCCTCGCCGCTGTCAATGGATTGTTCTATTGTTGCACGTGAAATGATCTGTCCGTCCTCTTCAAAGTGATCGTCCCGTCTGCCGAATTCCTCCAGTGCACCGTAATTGAATGCCTCCTGATTATCAACGATAAACTGTTCTCTGTCCTCTTCTCTTAATTTAACAAGCTCTACCTGCGCCATAGTTATTTCAGCACCTTCTCTATATTTTTTGTTTGCCAACTGATCAATAAGTTTGTCAGGTTTGCAGTGAATCATCACATGAAAAAACAATCATTTTGTTGTACCATCATGAATCGGTCACTAACAGTTCAGTGATTTGTATGTTTTTCGGTCATACAGCGAATGTGGTGTTTGCCGTCTTTTTTCAGCGAGCAGACAACTGCTTCATCTATTCTTTCCCCCGGCATGATGACAGGAATTCCCGGAGGACACGGACAGGCGGTATCGGCGGATATTCTTCCAACGGATTGTTCTGTCGGAACAGATTCTGTTTCAGAAAAAAGAGCTTCTCTCGGTGTGACGACAAATTCAGGAAGATGATTCTCAGATGGAAAAGTTTCAGTTTTTATGCCCTTTATGGAAGCAAAAGCCTTTGCAAGACGCTCAAGATCACGTTCACTGTTGAATGGTGTGATAATAAAAACAGCATTTTTGCCGTCACAGAATTCAGGCTCTATATGATAGCTGTGGAAAAAGCCCATCTGCTCATTGCCTTCTATGCCTGCACATGAAGTGTTTATACAGAGCCGTATAGGATCACAGAGGCCATCTGGCTGAATAAGTCCTTGTGCTGATGCTATGCGTTTAAGTAAGCTGACACGGTCTTCAAGTCTGCGGTAATCTTCCGAACCGGTGTTTTGCAGATAGCTCCTGCACAGGTCGATGGAAGCCATTATAGGATAAGACGGGCTTGTAGAGCCAAAAAGCGACATTGCGTTTTTTGCTTTTTCAAGCGGGATATCAGCTTTGATATTCAAAACTGCTCCACCTGTAAGAACAGGAAGTGTCTTATGGAGCGAACAGGCGCTCATATCTGCACCGAGGTGAAGCGGGTGAAGATCATTTTTCATAAATGCAAGATGAGAACCATGTGCATTATCAACAAGAAGCAGTGCGCCATGACGGTGACAAACCTCTGAAATTGCAGGAATATCGGCAATTTCTCCGTAATAATCAGGATTTGTGATATAACACGCCGAAATATCCTTATTCTTTTCAAACATTGTTTCAACATCTTCTGCTCTTACCCTTCCTGTGAAGAGAGAACTTTGCGATACAGGCATTACCCACAGAGGCTTTATTCCCAGAAGTACACAGGTGTGAATGGCACTGCGGTGGCTGTTCCTTGCAAAGAGTATTTTTCCGCCATTTTCGGAAGCAAGCCTCAGCATTGTCTGTATTGCAAGTGTACATCCGCCTGATGATATCAGAGAGAGCTTTGCGCCGAAAAGTCCGGCGAGCTTTATTTCGGCTTGTCTTATGATGCCGTCAGCTTCATACAGTGCATCTGTATCGGGCAGTTCTGTAAGATCAAGCTCCAGAAGTTTCTGAGGAAGAAAACCCGAGCATTTGTGTCCGGGGGTATGAAATGAAGAATAGTCTTTGCTTCTGTGACCAAGAAGTCCCGAAAAAAGAGGTGTATCCGACATAGTTTTTTCTCCTGTTCATTATCCGATAAAGAAATTATACCGCAATGCTATTATGCTGTCCATTGTCAGTCTGGCTGTTGTCCGTCGTGTGCTTTCCATGCACATTCAGTTATTCTCATATCAGTAAAAATTGCCTTAAAGCTGGAATTCTCCGGACTGCAGGCATAAATACCAAATCGTATTTTTTCCGCACCTTCCAGCATATGACACACACGCATCTGGGAAAAAGTAATGCCGTCATTTGAACACTCAATACAGTAATCATCCCTTCTGCGGCTGAAACGATACCACATGGTCTTCATAGCAGCAGGAATTTCAGTTGTTGCCCAGTCTGAATAACCATGATTGGTCACAACCGAGCCAAGATGCTGGAAAGATGCGTTTTCGTATTCGACGGAAGCCTTTACCCAGTTTTCTGCATCAAGGTACATAACAATGCCGCATTGATCAAAACGATGATGACTGCCCGTGAAATCTGTTTTTACGATGAAGGAAAAGAATTCTTCTTCCGTTTCCATCTGCAGTACGGGTGCATTATCGTTGCGAAAATGGTAATATGTTCTTTGCCAGAGATCGGTATAGGGTACTGTTGTTATTTCGACACGATCCGGATCAATACTGTATTCTTCCGGTTCTCTTATCCATTTCATACCAGATACATTTATCATGATAACGCCCTCCATAAATTCCCGTTTTCATTATTATACTACATTTGTCCCTCTCATGGCTACCTCGGTTAAAAAATAATTCAATATTTTTTATCCTGAATCAGCAGGAAGACTCCTACTTCTATAGGTCGGGGATGAATTGCCGTCAGTCCGAAAGGGGGTGAAAACTGCTTGACATCTCAAAAATGTAATGATAAAATCCACTTGTAAATATCTGTTGTAACAAGAGGTCAGAAGCATTGAACAAAGCGTATAAATTCAGAATATTAACCACAACGGTTAATGATTCTGTCATTTTGATGTGATATGATAAAGTAACACTATACTAAAAATGAGAGGAAGTGCCAAATGCTGACAGATTTCTTTGTTTCAAATTATCTGACGCTGGTGATATTGTTTTTTCTTGCTGTTATCGTATATGTGAACCGAAAAGTGAACATACCTGCAACGAGATTGGTAGCAACGATCATCATTGTGCTGCTCTTTGTAGAGATGCTTGATTACGGTGAAGATGTCCTGTCGGGAGAAGCTGCTTATCAGATAGATATTTCAGACTTTCAGTTCCGTATAAAACTGCGAACTGTTGTGACTACGCTTTTGTATGTACTGCGCCCGATAATCATACTGCTGGAACTTTTTGTCATATGCCCTGACAAAAAATACTGGCTGCCGCTTGCCGTTCCGACAGTTGTGAACGCCTGTATATACCTTCCTACCATGTTTGGCAGACCCTTAGCCTTTGAGATCAACGGCATCAATGCATGGATACCTCTTTATCCTTTCAACCTTACCATCTATATCGTACAGCTGCTCTATGTCCTTATTCTTTTGCTTGCTACTATTCAGAGCTTTCGCGGCAAAAACCGCACGGCAAGTCTGATACTGCTTTCAATCTTCACAGTATCCGTCATATCAGCAATATTTGAATATACCTCTATCTACATTGGAAGCATCAATACCATCACTGCATTGTGTGTGTTCGTGTATTATGTCTATCTTGCTACTATATACCAGCACGAAATGCGTCAAGCAATCACTCAAAAAGAGCTTGAAATCGCACAGAATGAGCTGACAATCCTTAAAAATCAGATGCAGCCCCATTTTATCTATAACTCTCTTGCAACGATACGCCTGCTTGCAAAACGTGACAGCAAAAAGGCAGTAAAAAGTATTGATGATTTTTCGAAATATCTCAAATCTCATATAGGGGCTATCCAGAACGAAGACCTTATTTCCTTTACAGATGAACTTGAAAACGTCAAGGTGTATCTCTCGATGGTTCAGGAAAGCTACCGGAGCAACATAGAACTGATTTATGAGCTTCAAATGACGGATTTCAAGCTGCCGCCGCTCTCGCTGGAGCCTATTGTAGAAAATGCTGTCAATCACGGCATCGGCAGACTGAGCGGAACAATTACAATAAGCACCTTTACGGAAAACAGACACATCATTATCAGAGTAAGGGACAGCGGCAGCAAGGAAGTTTCTTCTGAAGAGTATAAGCCGTTTCATAACGGTATCGGATTTGAAAATACCGCCAGAAGATTGAAATTACAGTGCGGCGGAGATCTGAAAACGGACTTTTCCGGAAACGGTGGAGTGGTAGATGTCATCCTGCCGATGGCTGAGGAGGCTTTTGAATGAAAATACTGATAGCGGACGATCAGCCGATGATCGTTGAAGACCTTCTGGACGAGCTGAGCAATCTGTGTCCAGATGCAATGTGTTTAGGCACAAGCGATCCGTCTGAAATAGTTACGCTTTTTAAACAATATGCTTTTGACATCGTTTTTATGGACATTGACCTTGCCGGCTTCAACGGGATAGAACTTGCAAAGAAGATACTCCAAATAAAACCGAGAACAAACATTATTTATATCACAGGCTATGAAAGATTCGCTCTTGAAAGCTACAAAACAGTTGCAAGTGCATTTCTTGTCAAGCCCGTCAGTACCGAAATGCTGACAAATGCACTTGACACGCTGCGCTATCCGGTTTCCGACATTACGGACAAAATGCTTCAGGCACAGTATTCAGGTAAGAATATTATCGGTGCAAAGCTGACGAAGTACCGTGAAGAAAGCGGAATGAATCCACAGGAACTTGCTGATGCGATAAATGTGGCGGTGCAGACCGTTTATCGTTGGGAACGCGGTGAACGGATACCCGATGTCATCACTTTCATGCATATAGCAAAAGTGTTGGGTATCACTGCTGAAAAGCTGATATCTTTCTGACAAAAAATTAACCCTGTTCGCTGCAGGCAATGCTTATAAAACAAAATTACTTTTTAAAGGAGAGTTTTTCAATGATGAACAGCAACATTATAAACGGAGAGATCGAATTCAGGTACCCCGATGACTTCAGGCTGATGGATAGCGAGGAACTGAAAAAACACTTTGGCACATCAAACAATATGTTGGGTATACGGAGCGCAGAACAACATATCGTCATGTCGTTTGCATGGAATAAGATGAATATGCTTTTGTTGATGCTTACTGATCAAAAGTCTGTCCTGAATGGTATGGAGAAAAGGCTGAGAGATCATCTGGAGGGATTTAACAGAACATCAGACATAGCTGTGAATGTATGCGGCGCAAAAGCAAATGGTTTTACTTTTGAATACACTGCCAATAATACGGATATCGCACAGGTGGGCAATCTTCTTTCTTTCAAACGTGGCAAGTATCTCTATATTATACAATTCGCAGCGCGCAAAGAACATCAGCAGGAATCACAAAATGTATTCGATGAGATCCTTTCCTCGATGACACTGAACAAGCACTAAGAGAAAACGATACTGAGTGCTCAAACCATCTGACAGAGTTTATCATTGCGGTAACTGCGGAAACACCATTTATGTTAACACGCTCAAGATCAACGATTCAGTTCATCTATCGTAACATGAAAGTATTTTTCGATAGGAAGACAAACGGAAATGGTATTCATCTGTTTCTTTCGCCTGATCTTATCCAATCGTCCAAAAAGCACATCTGTTTCTCAGTATGGAACCAATGCTCACCGTTCTCCATAACAGTGATGTCAGCATGATGCTTCTTCGCAAATATTTCCATCGTTTCGTATGATGTCAGGCTGTCGCTGCTTCCGTAAAGTATTTCGGTTGGAACAGTCCACTTGACCGGATATTCTCTGACATAGCAAAGATAATCCCATGACAGATCTTCGCCGAAGGATGTATGTATCACTCCGCACCTTTCCAACTCTTCACTGGTTACGCCAGCCCAAACCATCATATCAGTGATCAGCTTTTCCATATCCACGATGGGCGAAATGAAATACGCCTTTTCTGTCATTGCGTCAATGTCTGCATTCATGCAAAAGAACGCACCTATGCTGTTCGCAACCAGAATAATTTGATCGTATTCTTCTTTCAGCTTCATAACAGCCGAATGTATCTCCCCACCAGTTTCCTTCGGAGAAAACGTCTGATAATCAAGTCCTATCACATCATGTTCCGGAAACAGTGGCTGATAGTGTTCGCTTTCGGACGCACTGCCGCCCTTTCCGTGTATGTAGAGAACTGCCTTTTTCATTTTTGCATCACCTCACAATCTCTTTCATTTATGGTTAATGAGTAAGCTTCAGCTCAATTCCGATGACCTTATATCCGTCCTGCTTTTCTTTTGGATACAAGTAAATTATATCACATCGGCACTCAGAACGAAAGGTATATGTTGATTTTCTTATCTCGATAAAATTCCTATCTGAAACCTTTGATGATGTCAATAACACATTGCAAGACCTTCAGGAGATAGCCAGTTAAGAGTGGATGTCTGACAGTGCATTTTTGTCAAAACAAACTTGCAAT
>CADCQO010000316.1 GCA_902803585.1 uncultured Ruminococcus sp. | reverse complement strand
TTAACTGTTAAAAGCCCCTGTTGTTTCATATCACTGCCCCTTTGCTGAAACGGGGCTTTTACTGATTATACCACATTCTCCCGCAAAAGAAAACTGCTTTTTGTTTCAAAATGATTTTCCGTGCCGTTTGTCAGAGGCGTATTGTATTTTTCTGACGGTTGTGGTACAATACCTTTGTTCTATTGTTTCGTGGACTGTTAACGCATCAATTCAGTGAAGGAGATTTTGGAAATGAAGGAGTTGACGATAGAAGCTGCTGTCAGTAATATCCGTATCGTAACAGAATTTGTCGGGAATGAGCTGAAAGCATTGCAATGTTCCGCCAAGGCACAGATGCAGATTGCCATTGCCATTGATGAATTGTTCGGCAATATTGCGCGATATGCCTATAATCCCCGGATCGGAAAGGCAACTGTTCGTGTAGAGGTCGCAAGAAACCCGCTTTCCGTTATTATCACGTTTATTGATAACGGTGTTCCGTTCAATCCGCTGAACTATACCGAACCCGATGTAACACTGTCGGCTGAGGAACGCGGAATAGGTGGTTTAGGTATCTTTCTGGTGAAAAAAACAATGGATATGATAGAGTACGAATACAAAAACAACCAGAATATTCTGAAAATCAGAAAAAATCTGTGAAGCGGGCGAAAAAGTGATACTGCCGTGAGAGAGCTGTTCTCACGACGGTATTTTTTGCGGTTATTGCGCGTGGATAGAAGCAAGCAAAGCAGGAAGCCCGCTGAACTGTGTCAGCTCAGGCACAGTCTGGGCAATTGTACCGAAACCATAGGCGGCGTGTATAAAGGATACACCCGCTTTTTGCGCCGCATCATAATCACCCTGAATATCACCGATATAAAACGCTTTTTCAAGCCCGTTGCGGTGGGCAAGAAGGGCAATATTATCGCCTTTTTGCTTCAGGTTGTTGCCATAACACTCAATATCATCAAAATATTTCTGAAAATCAAAATACTCCAGAAAGGCTTCGATGTATCCCTGCTGACAATTGCTCACGATATAGAGAGGGTAGTGTTCCTTCAGACAGATCAAGGTTTTTTCGAGATCAGGATAAAGAACGCCTCCATGACAGCGAAGATATTCATTTTCATACTGACAGCAAAGGTCAAGCAGTTCCATTCGTTCATTTTGCGGAAGGTCACTGAAAATCGTGTCAGCGATCCTGTCCATTGTCAAACCCATCACACTCATAATATCCTTTTGCGTCACAGGAGGACGGTTCAGCCCAAGATGCCGGATCTTTTCCGTCCATGAAGCCGCTACATTTTCCGAAGAGTCCCAGAGAGTGCCGTCCATATCAAAAATAAGTCCAGTTTTCATCAGCTTTCTACCATCCTGTCATAAATATCATTCAGCTGCTGTCTGTCATGTGGAACTTCGTTCAGGATAGTAATTCTGCCCTGACGGACACTGCGGGCTTTCAGCCACATATCTTCAAACACCTCTTTGGTAATGCCGTAGGTTTGCGGATTGAAGTCAAGACCGTAGGTATGAAAAAAGCTGATAAGACCGTCAGGTGTCTGTCCCTGAAAAATACAGGCAGGAATACTGCCGATAGCGACCGCTAAGCCGTGTGATATTTTTATCTGAGGATAATATTCCTCAATGGCATGAGCAAAAAGATGTTCACTGCCGCTGCAGGGTCTGGAAGAACCGGCAATTTCCATTGCCAGCCCGCCCATTACCAGAGCCCTTGAGAGAATACGGATAAAAACACGGCTGGTCACGTCTTTTTCGTCACAATGATAAACGGAATCGTAGCTCATTCTTGCCAGTGCATAGGCAAAGTCCTCTACATTGGAGCTGGTTCTGGCAGCAGACAGTTTCCAGTCAAAAAGGGCGGTATGCTTTGCGATCGTATCACCGATTCCGGAAAGCGTTTGTGAAGGGGGAGCATTGATAATCATGTTGGTGTCAACGATGATAGCAGTAGGAATTTTACAGGCGATTGTCTTGCGGGCCTTGCCTTCCGTTTCCAATACAGAGAATGGTGAAGCGAGTGAGTCGTTGCTCAGTGAAGTGGGCATACAGATATAAACCGCCTTGCTGATGTGGGCGGCATATTTTGCCGTGTCAAGCACTCTTCCGCCGCCGATGCCGATGATAACCTTAATGTCTTCAATGCAGACTTTTTTGGCGATAGCAACGGCCTCGTCAAAACTGGCGCTGTTGATGGCAACAATTTCCGCGCCGCCGAAGTCACTGCTGATATCCGTGATTTTTTCCTTGTAAATGTCGATCAGGAACTGTTCTGATACGACAATCGTTTTTTGTCCCATGATATCAGGAATATACCGTCTGATAATCTCGTCTGAATGAAAGAAAGCGTCCTCTTCCACAGCCAGACAAATGGGCAGATTGAATCTTGTGTGCTGATTCATATCTTTGCGCCTCCAATTTTTTGTTTTAAGGAAATTTTTCTGTATTTTATCATATTTTCTCCACATATGCAATAACCGCTGAACACTTTACCATAGTTTAACGGCATTGCACTGTAAATCAATCACAAAAGTCAGAAATTCTGTCCGGTATGTTCCGGCAGCATGAAACCACAAACTGCCCGAAGTACTTGACTAATTGTCGAATATGGAGTAGAATTTCACTGTGTGGGGTTAGCTATATAATTGAGAAGGACGGGATTGTGAGATATATGAATATTAACGTACTGGAACTTGTTGAACATAGTGCTGTTTGTTATCCGGATAAAGTGGCTGTCCGTGAAGGTGAAGAAACAGTTACTTATACCCAGCTTGTACAGCGCAGTCAGAAGGTAGGAAGTGTTCTGGCAGGGAAGAACGCCGTGAAAACACCTGTGGGTGTATTTATGGAAAAGGGCATCGCAGCTCTTTGTGCTTTTTTCGGCGCAGCTTATGCCGGAAACTGCTACTGTATGTTCAATGTTGAGCTGCCCGAACATCGCTTACAGCAGATACAGACAGTTCTTTCACCAAAGTATATGATTACGACAAGGGATCTGCTGCCGAAAGCAGAGCAGATTTTCCATGATACGTGTATTCTTGTGATAGAGGATATGCTGGAAACGCCTGTGGACGAAACGGCTTTGCAGCAGGTACGTAAAACTGTCATCGACACCGATCCGCTCTATATCAATTTCACTTCTGGTTCTACAGGCGTTCCGAAGGGAATTGCTGTATCCCACAGAAGTGTGCTGGACTTTATCAGCTGTTTTACAAAAACTTTCGGTATCACAGAGAAAGATATTATCGCCAATCAGGCTCCCTTTGATTTTGATGTTTCGGTTAAGGATATTTACTCATCAATGGCAGTAGGAGCCGAGCTGGTGATTGTGCCAAGAGCACTGTTTTCTGCCCCTGTACCGCTTCTGGATTATCTTTGTGAGCATCAGATAACAACCATGATATGGGCAGTGTCAGCATTATGTCTGATCAGTACTTTTCACGGACTGGATTACAAAACACCATGTACCGTCAATAAGATACTTTTCAGCGGTGAGGTAATGCCCTGCAAGCATCTTCGTGAATGGCAAAAACATTTGCCCGAAGCAATGTATGTCAATCTTTACGGCCCCACAGAGATTACCTGTAACTGCACATATCATATCCTGCAAAAAGGCAGGGATTACGCTGACGGCATTCCGATAGGAAAACCGTTCCCGAATGAAGATGTTTTTCTGTTGGACGAACAGCGCCATCTGGTAAAAGAGTCCGGAAAGACAGGCATGATTACCGTGCGCGGCACAGCGCTGGCTCTGGGCTATTATGGCTGTCCGGAAAAAACAGCAGAGAGCTTTATCCAGAATCCGCTCCAGTCTTATTATCCTGAAACGGTCTATCTGACAGGCGATCTTGGCTATTGGAATGATGAGGGCGAGCTTGTCTACTGCGGAAGATCTGACCACCAGATCAAATACATGGGACACCGTGTAGAACTGGAAGAGGTTGAGCGGGCAATGACAGCGGTTGAAGGGGTAGAGCGCTGTATTTGTGTGTTTGACGAGAAAAGACAGCGGTTAAAGGGCTACTATGTGGGAACAATTGATAAAAATGTTTTGCACAAGACGCTGCGTGAAACACTCCCGTTCTTTATGATTCCTAACTTTTTACAGCCGATTCAAAGTGTCGTCCTCAGCAAAAACGGCAAAATTGACCGTAAGAAAACAATAGAACAGATTGGAGGTAAATGAAGTTTGGCAACAGATATCAATGAATTGCTGCGCATCAACTCCGGTGCATTTTATCTGTTTGATATACAGGTGCTGAAGGAAAGAATTGCTTTTCTGCGCAAAAGTCTGCCGGAAGGAACGGCTCTTTGCTACGCTGTCAAAGCCAATCCCTGGATCATCGGAGAAATCGGAGAAACGGTTGAACGTCTGGAAATATGCTCATCGGGCGAAGAAGTTATTTGCCGTTCTCTGGGCGTCGAAAACCAGAAGATGGTAATTTCGGGCGTATACAAAGCGCCGGCTCTGTTGGAACAGTTAACAGCTGATGAAAGCTTTGATGGTATTATCACCATAGAGTCAGAACGTCAGTACAAAGAGCTTTGCCGTTTATCCGAAAAACATCAGAAAACGCTGCGTCTGCTTTTAAGGCTGACAAACGGCAGCCAGTTCGGACTGGATGAAAGTGTTCTTGACGGGATCGTAAAAAACCGGCACCAGCACCCGCTTCTGCAAATCGTCGGAGTACAGTATTTTTCAGGCACACAGAAGACTTCCATAAAGAAATATGCCCGTGAGTTGTCCTATCTGGATAGCTATTTGCTTTCTTTGCGGGAACGCTTTGATTTTACGGCAGAGGAACTGGAATACGGAACGGGATTTCCTGTATCATATTTTGCAGGAGAACACTTTGATGAACAGGAATTGCTCAAAGAGTTTTCTGCGCTTCTCAGCGGACTGCAGTGCGGTGCAGCGATAGTTCTTGAAATCGGACGCAGTATAGCAGCTTCCTGCGGAAAGTATTACACGCATATTGTGGATATCAAAGAGAACAAAGGGCAGCATTATGCGCTGACAGACGGCGGTCTGCATCATATTGCTTATTACGGCCAGTATATGGCAATGAAACAGCCGTGTCTTTCGGTTGTCGGCAAAACAGAAATTGAACCCGACAAAAGCTGGACAGTCTGCGGAGCACTTTGTACAATGAATGATATTCTGGTAAAACAGGTTCAGCTGCCCGCTGTTGCAGTAGGTGATGTGCTGTGTTTTGAAAAAGCCGGAGCCTACTGCATGACGGAAGGAATTTCCCTATTATTGAGCAGGGATCTGCCCGCAGTTTACATTTTAAAAGAGGACGGTGCGCTCTATTGTGTGCGCCCGCCTTTTGAAACAAGCACTATTAACCAACCTAATTACGAAAGGATGTATTGACATGGAAAGATTGATCGAGATTTTAGAGGGTATTCAGCCGGACGTAGACTATAAAAACTGTACGGACCTGATTGACGGTCACCGTCTTAGTTCACTGGATATTATTTCCCTGATTGCAGAGCTGGAAGATGAGTATGATATTACGATTCCCGCTGTAGAAATTATCCCTGCTAATTTTAACTCGGCTGACGCTATGATGAAAATGATCGAACGTTTGCAGGAGGATTTATAACAGATGGATTTGTCTTTCCTCTTGGCAGGGTGCGGTAAAAGCATGACCTCCTTTTTTGCGATGACATTTCTGTTTTTGTTTTTACCGTCCTGTATCATTATTTATGCTATTGTTCCGAAAACGTGGAAAAAGTATGTTTTATTGATTGCAAGCTATTGGTTTTTCTGGCTGATCAGCGGATTGCTGGTTATTTATCTGTGGCTGTCTACCTTATCCGTTTTTTTGTTGGGACTGTGGCTGGAAAAATTACAGGAACGCATGAAAACGAAGCTCAAAGCCCTACCCAAAGAAGAAAGAAAAGCAGCAAAAATTCCCCTGATCCGTGAACAGAGGGGTGTAGTGGTTCTGGGTGTCGTGCTGCATATCGGTTTCCTTTTGGTTATCAAGTATTCCGGTTTTATTATCGACAACGTCAACACTTTGTTTAAAATGCTTGACAGTCCCATCAGGGCGGGTGTGCCGTCTTATCTGATGCCCATTGGCATTTCATTCTTTTCCTTGCAGGCGGTTTCCTACATCATTGACGTTTATCACGGATTAGTGAAAGCCGACAGGAATTTTTTCCGCCTCTCTTTGTTCATGAGCTTTTTCCCGCAGATTGTAGAAGGTCCCATATGCCGTTATTCGCAGACAGCAGAACAGCTCTGGCAGGTCGGAACCATACGATACCATAATCTGACTTTTGGAGTACAGCGGATTTTATACGGCATGATGAAAAAAATCGTCATCGCTGACCGCCTGAATCCGATGATAGAAAATATTTTCGATAAAAGCAATAACTTTGACGGCGGTATTATCGCTTTGGGAGCCATCTGCTATACTATACAGCTGTATATGGACTTTTCCGGTTCTATGGATGCCGTTATTGGCGTAGCGGAGATTTTCGGCGTAACGATGCCTGAAAATTTTCAGCGGCCGTTTTTCTCACGGAACATATCCGAATTTTGGAAAAGATGGCACATTTCATTGGGCGCATGGTTCAGAGATTATATTTTTTATCCCGTTACCACAGCCAAGAAAATGAAAAATCTGACTTCCTCCGCCCGTAAGAAAATCGGCAACCATTTCGGCCCTCTTCTGGCTGGCAGCATTGCACTGTTCTGTGTATGGTTCTGCAATGGTCTGTGGCATGGAGCAGCATGGAGCTTTATTTTCTTCGGAATGTACCACTTTATGTGGATTTTGCTCGAAAATATTACTGCGCCGGCAGTAAAATGGACCAATACAAAGCTGCATATTAACAGTGAGTGTCTGGCCTATCGTATTATGCAGATTGTCCGTACAGCCCTGCTGGTTATCATTGGTGAGCTGTTTTTCAGAACGAATGGTTTTCAGGCAGGTTTTGCACTGTTCAAAAGGATATTTACTCAGTTCTCCTTCACCGGACTGGATGCAAGAACGCTGTATAAACTGGGCATTGACTGGCACGATCTGTGTATTGTAGGCGTGACGCTGCTGATTGTTTTTGTTGTCAGCCTCATACAGGAAAAAGGAATTGTTGTCCGCGATGCTCTGGCAAAAAAGAATATCGCCGTCCGCTGGGGTATTTTGTACGCTCTGATTCTGTATATCATTATTTTCGGTGCTTATGGTTTCGGATATATTCCCGTAGACCCCATGTACGCACATTTCTGAGGAGGTTAAGCGCTATGCACAAGAGAGTCAGTGAGACAATGAAGGCATTCATTTTCATCGCAATACTGATGCTGTTGCTGTCGGGCCTGTCTCAGATCATGCGGCCGAAAGATAATAAAGAACTGGACTGGAAACACGATCAGGTAGCTCACGGCATTCTGGGAGAACCAGCAGGCACGGTTGACGTACTATTTTTCGGAGACAGTGAGGTCTTCACCTCTATCATTCCTCTTAGCATCTGGGAACAACAGGGGATCACATCTTATTGCTGCGGTACCAGCAGACAAAGCCTTTGGTATACCTTGCAGATAATGATAGATTCTTTCCAGAAGCAGAATCCTAAGATCGTCGTGTTGGAAACAAATGCGATTTTCCGCTACTTTACGATGGACGACTTTATTCTGCACGGTGCGGAATTTTTCTTTTCCGTATTCAAGTATCACGACCGTTGGAAAAGCATTTCTCTGAATGATGTAGTAGCAGATATCAATAACACCTATGTTCATTCAGAAAAGGGATTTCATTTTGCCAAGGATATCGACCCTGCTTCCACACAAGACTATATGTCACCCAGCAAGCACTACGCTCCGATTCCCTTTGTGGATCAGTTTTATATCAATCTGATCGCTTCTTTCTGCCGTGAGCACGGTTCAAAGCTGATTCTGCTCAGCACACCCAGTACCAAAAACTGGAATATGTCACGGCATAATACAACAGCAGAACTTGCCAAAAGGCTTGAAGCAGATTATGTTGACCTGAATCTGCTGACAGATGAAGTGCCGATCGACTGGTCACACGATACAAAGGACAAGGGCGACCATGTGAATATTTACGGAGCAAATAAGGTTACTGCCTATGTGGGAAAATATCTTGCTCACACAGGAATACTTCCCGATCATAGAAATGATCCCGCTTACAGCAGCTGGAAAAAAGATGCGGCAGATTTCCGTAAAAAGTACAAACAGTATTTGACCTGACAGCATGAGTGAATACATACTCTCTCTGATACATCGGTTATGTATCAGGGAGAGTTGTTTCTTTTTGAGAAAAATTCTGTCCCGTAATGGCTGGGTTTTAACATATATTCTTGTTTTGTGTATGAAAGTATGATATAATACAGTTAGCAAAATCATAAAAAAGGAGAGTGTTTATGAAAAAAATTGCCAGAATACTGTTGTCGCTGATGATCGCAGCACCGATGGCGCTTTCAGGTATAGCTGCAAATGCAGTTCAGACAACAGCAAGCGAAAAAGCGGTATCCGCAAAGACGGTAAGCAAAAATGCTTCTGTCGGGTCATTGCTGCGTCTTACAAACGGAGAAATCCGATTGGTTCAGGGTACGCCTGAAATTCCGGTATTGTCAGCAGTTTCTCGTGGGGTGTCTGTGGCAGAGTATGAAACATTCTATGACGGGAAAAAAATCCTGACGGCATCAAAAACACCGACAGTCGGAAATAACGTCCGGAAAAATTACTATTCTCTTCGTTTTAATCTGCCCGGAACGAATAAAGAAGTTTTTTTAGCAGGCTTGTCGGCAAAAATGCTTGACAGCGTTCAGAAACAGATCACAGAGAATTATTCTGCTGAAAAGGATTTTACACTTGAAGACATTCATTTTATTGATGCGGAAAAAACGTCATTGGTTGATGATGATGATCTGCTTTGCTGGGCAGCGGCTACCTCTAATATTTTGCATTATACCGGCTGGGGACCACAGGCAGGTTTTGCCTCAGAAGACGACTTATTCGACTTGCTGACGAATAAACTGAAGGACGGCGGGGCTGAATCCATCGGCATACAATGGTTTTTGAATGGAGTTTCAAATTTGTTTGCCAACGAGCAGGCTCAAACTCCAGGGGGCGGCTATTTTCCGGATTATGCCGCCAATACCGTCTGCAAAAGCTATCATTTTTTGACTGGTTCACCGATTCCTAAGATGATGGAGGTGCTGGAAAAACTCCGCAGCGGCTACGGCGTGGCAATGGACGTCAGATGGCAGGACACGGATATTTTTCACGCTATCACATTATGGGGCTATGTAGTCAATCACGACTACGATAAAAATCAGAAGGAATATTATGACTGTCTGATTATTTCCGATTCGGACTCCGATGAAGAAATGTACGAGGACAGAAGAGTCGCTCTCAATAAGCTGAGCGTAATTCACATGAAACCGTATGCAGAAGATTATGACTCATGGATATTTGAGGAATACTCCGGAGGCATATTAGTAAACTTTACCACACTCTTGCCCTATACGAAGGCAGTGCCGGAAACTGATGTACAGGCATCTAAAAACCTTTATAATACTGTTGATCTGGTTGTAGACGAGATCATTGCTTTCACAGACGAAAGTTATTTTGTCAATAGCAACGCAATAACCAACGTAGAAGTCTTTCCCAAAAAGACTGTTTTTGCTGAAAACAGCCCGATATGCTTCAATCCTATGATAAGCAATCAGGGACTTGTCGATTATACTGGTAATGTAACGGTCAATGTTACTGTCTGCGATGAAAACGGCAATGTTGCAGCGGAACAGAACAAAGTCACAGTGCTCAATCACACGGACAGCAATGTTCTGAAGGTGGGATATTTTGCCGGCGGTTTTGATTTTACAGGACTTCCAAAAGGAAAGTATACAGCCCGCATTACCATCAACAGTGACAAAAAAATTCCGGAGGCTTATTACACTAACAATACATATTCCCATGATTTTGAAGTAACAGAAGCATGGTACGATGCTTCAAAAGCCTTTCTCAAAGTAGAAATTCCCGAATCAGAAGGGGACGTAAAGTACAGTGATGCCTATATTTCCTATGGTGATTATGAGGAGATTCCTCACCAGACAGCACAGCTTATGGTGAGCTTTTACAAGAAGGGAAGATGGACACCATGGACGAAGGCACTTGGCTATGATGACAGTGATATGCCGGATACAGCGTATATGTATTACAACGGTCAGAAGATAAAATTTGGTGTGCTTTTCACTGCGGAAAATGACGAATATACCATGATCACATCCGAACCGCAGGATCTGATCGTGCCTGGTCTGGAACTGGGCAAATCAGAGAAGTGTACAAAAAGTTTTTCAACAGTCGATGTAAAGGATCATCGGCTGAAAGACGGTGAACAAATGGCTTTTACCATCAAAAATATTTCTGATAAGGCCTATCCTGTCACCGGAGGATATTATCATCTTTCTTTTATGACGAAAAACGGAACTATATTTAATACAGATGACATACCGGTTTCAATGACATTGGACGAGAAAGAACTGGAAATATGTATCAGTGAGTGGCCGGAGAAACTTCATATACAGGGCCGCTGTGAAGTCAGTGTGTCACTTGTTACTGCTTTTAACGATTTCACTTATGATATCGATGAGATGCGATTGGGCACTCTTACTATCCGTGAAGAGGGAAGTGCAGTCGTTACAACGGGAAATGATGTCGTAGATGCAGAAGACGGTCTTACCTCCCTGAGAGAAGCGGTAGAATATTGCCGTCGTGCTGATACAGGAAACGAAGTGACGTTTGCTGAAAGTATGCGTCGTCAATTAGTTATTTTGGAATCGCCCCTGACGATTGACTTTCCCCTTACGATAGACGGCACATTTACCCAGTTCGATGAGTATCTCGGTAAAGAGATGACTATGGGAATTGGATTGACCAGTTATGATTGGTATGGTCTGCACCATCCTAACGACAACTGTTTCATTATAACACAGCAGGGTGAACTGACACTGAAAGGTCTGGTTGCCAGTGGCTTTGAAGGAAACAAAAAAGGTCTTTTCATCAACAATGAAGGCGGCAAAGTTACCATCAGCCATTGCCGTTTTGATGATTGTCTGACATCAGATAACGGCGGTATTATCTATACCAACGGCGGTACTGTCAAAATAAGCAATACGACATTTCGTGGAAGTACAGCAGCCTATGGCGGTTCTTTATACATGACAGGAAATGCTTCAGTAGATATTGTTAATTCTATGTTCCATATGTCAAACGGTGAGCGTTCCGCCATTGAAAATAACAGCGGCAATCTGAGTATCGTTTACTGCAGTTTTATGGATGTCCAGATTTTTTCATCGGACAATGCAAAAACTTATCTGATCCATTCAGAAGGGAAAACCGACATCATCGGCTGTTTGCTGACAAATTGTCACTGGTTCAGTGATGTTGAAGATCTGGGCGGCAACATCAATGCGTACGCCTGCCTGATTGAGCAAGCGGACGAGCGTTATTATCAGAACAACGATAATGTCAGCATGAAGCAGTCAGAAATTTATGAGTTAGATGAATTTAATTATGTTGACGTTTTATATCAGTTTGCCGAAGATTATTACAGCAACTTCATTTTTGCCGCTCCGACCATGACAAAACCTGCAAGGGTCAATGTTGTGGCAGTTAATGGAAAGCTGTTTTATACAGCAGACGGTGAGCATTATCATGCAACCGGTGTAGATGCTGCTTTTTCGTCTGAAGTCTATACTTTGGATATGCTTGGACAAAGCCGAGTCAATTATCCGAATCGTGGCTGTCTGAGAGGATCATATGATGAAATGCCTCCCGTTCCTCAGAATCTTGATAAAGGGGAGAGCAGTAATCCTCAGGAGAGCAGTAATCCGCAGGAAAGCAGCAATCCTCAGGAGAGCAGTAATCCGCAGGAAAGCAG
>CADCQO010000315.1 GCA_902803585.1 uncultured Ruminococcus sp. | reverse complement strand
TTGCTGAAACTACTACTTACAAATATCCGTGAAAGCGGAAAAAGTATTATCTGTCTCGATCCCGAAGCCGAATTTGAGGATCTGACCAATAACCTCGGCGGCTGTTATATTGACTTTATGTCAGGCAGATACAAGATCAATCCGCTTGAGCCAAAGGCGTGGAACAGCGAGGATGATACGGCAGAAAAAGAAGATGACGGATCAGGCGAAACGGAAGATCTTTCAAAGCCAAAGGCTGAGAAAATATCGGACGAAGAAAGCGATGAGCAAACGCCCGAAGCATTCAACAGGGTGACAAGACTGTCGCAGCACATAGCCTTTCTGAAAGACTTTTTCCGAACATACAAAGATTTCAGCGATCCGCAGCTCGACACAATAGAAATACTATTGACCGAGCTTTATACGCAATTTGGTATTACCGATGAAACAGACTACAGAAATAAGAAGCCGACTGACTTTCCTGTTATGTCAGACCTCTACAGACTGTGCGAAGAAAAGTGCAGGAATTTTGACAGTGAGCAACATCTGTATGACAAGGAAATGTTAAAGGAAATAATGCTCGGCATCCATAGTATGTGTGTCGGCTCTGAATCAAAGTATTTCAACGGGCATACCAATATTACCGATGACAAGTTTTTGTGCTTCGGTGTCAAGGGGCTGCTGGAAACAAATGAGCGTCTCAAAAACACAATGCTCTTTAATATCCTTTCCTACATGAGCAACGAATTGTTAGGCGCAGGAAATACAGTCGCATCCATTGATGAAATGTATCTTTTTCTGTCAAACAGAACTGCGGTAGAGTATATCAGAAACGCCATGAAGCGTGTTCGTAAAAAGGAATCTGCTGTTATTCTGGCAAGCCAGAATATCGAGGACTTTTTGCTGCCGTCTATCAGGGAACGGACAAAGCCGCTTCTCGCAATACCGTCAAATCTGTTCCTGTTCTTCCCCGGCAACATCAATCCGAAGGATATGATCGATGTTATGCAAATGGAGATGAGCGAATTTGTGCTTGTGAAGCTGCCGGAGCAAGGTACTTGCTTTTTCAGGTGCGGCAATGAAAGATACTTGCTGAAAGTAATTGTGCCGGCATTCAAGGCGATACTGTTCGGTCTTGCAGGTGGGAGATAAATCGTTGACATGGATATTTGGGTGTAGTATACTTTTGCTAAGATGAATCGTGATTGGGAGAAGCTAAGCCATGTCAAAAGTATCCAGAAAAAAGAAGAAAGGGAAACGAATCACTCTACCCGCAGAATACACGGAAGGCGCGTTACACTTCAAGACAGGCTCCGGCTGGAAAGCCTGTTATGACAGCGAAAGAGAGCTTTATACTGCCGAAACCTTTTTGGCGGGTTACTACGATCTCTATGAAATCAATGAAGGGATATTCAGCAAACTTAAGACGAAAGGTATAAAGAGCAGAGATGCCCATGAACTGATCAATACCGGTCGACACCTGTATAAAAGTGTCAGCGATCGCAATAGTTCATACGATATAGCGCTTGATAAAGACTATATATCTCTCTGTCCATGGGCTGATTTACAAAGGACCGGTGAGATGTGGGATTCGGAACAGACCGATCTGGCGGTGGCTATTTTTGAGTCCGAAAAACAGAACCGTGATCAAAGGCTGAAAATACAAAATGATCAAGAGGATACGGATATGTGAATTTGACAAATTCTGATACATCTTAAGAAAAATCGAATACTAAAAACAGCCTATCGGTTCGTAAAATGAATCGGTAGGTTTTTTGTGTAAAGGGGGAAAAATATGGCAGCCGTAGGTGCGGCGTTGAAGAAAATCGCTGTTGCTATCCTATCTAACCCACGAAATTGGAAAACCATCGGCGGCATTATACTCGGAATAATTATTGTGGTAGTGACGCCCTTTGCAGCGATACTTGCTTTGTTCAGCGGAAACATTGAGGTGAATCCCGACAGGCTGACGGAGATCATAGCCGAGAATCTGACCGAGGAACAAAACAGCCGCCTGCAGATGATCAATGACACTATGACAGAGGTCGAAGAAAAGCTGGATGAGCGTGATCTGTCCGAATACAAAGTCCATGCAGAGGTGCTATATCTCTTTTTCTTGGTCGATAAGTCAGAGGATGAAAACTTTGTTATGGATTTTGTAAGGTGTTTCCGTGAGAACAGCAGCAATGAAAGAATCATCGCAAGAGTCAACCGGAAATTCGATACAGAAATTGAGCTTGAGGAATTTGAAAAAATGATAACCTCTATCAACGGTGCAAGGCTCAGTACTGATGGAATGATTGATTCGACTGTTAAAAACAGCACCGACCTTGTTTTCTGGTGCAAAAGAGCCTGCAATAACGGCTGGGGTTATGTTTACGGCGGTTACGGTCAGCTATGTACAGAGGAATTCCTTGACCGGCAGGCACAGTTGTTCCCCGGCG
>CADCQO010000314.1 GCA_902803585.1 uncultured Ruminococcus sp. | reverse complement strand
CCGGCGGTTATGCGCTGACGGACGGTACAGGAATGTTAGTGCTGCAGAAACAGGAGCACGAATATCCGCTCAATCTTTTTGGAAGACTGTCAGGCCGTCATACAGCATGGATTATCAGCCGCATGGAAAACCTGTGCTGTGTGCTGGAGTACAATCATCTCGTACATCCTTATCTGGGACTGGATACGCTGTATATCAACCCCATCACTCATCAGGCGAGTCTGTACGGTCATTTCTGGAAGGTCGTGAAAAACAACACGGTTGATCCGAAAAGCGGCAAAGTACTTACCACCCGGCAGAACCTGATTGCTCTGCGTCATACGGCAGCGCAGCTGCTGGGATATCCGCAGGCAGGAGGGGTAGAGGCGAACGAAGACATTCCGCCTGCACTGGCAGATTTTATCAATGGTGAGCCAAAGATATCGGCCTATGAAGATTTTTCCCACTGGGACACTTCATTGATTGCTGCTTACGGCGAACGGAAATTTATCCGTATGAATGCGGACGACACGACTGTTTACGGAAAAAAGGGGTAGTGTATCGTGGGACGAGGAAGTTATCAGGCATCAGACTGGCTGAACCTTTGCAGCAGCAGAGGACTGCATAAAAGCGCACCCGCAGAAAAGGTTTTTACAGATCATCAGGTGTCGAAGGAATTTGATGTACATAGTGTTGCGTTCCGTGAGGCGAGGGACTCGGAGGATTCCCCGCAGTCAACACCGGTCATCATCGGTTTTGATGTTACGGCTTCTATGGGCTATCTGGCGGCGGAACTGGCGGTGAATGCGCTGAACCGTACAGTGCAGACACTTTTGAAGGAAAAACCGATTCTTTGCCCGCAGGTGCTTTGTTCAGCTATCGGTGACAGCCGCTGTGACGCTTATCCTTTGCAGGTAACACAATTTGAGTCGGATATCCGCATGGTAGAACAGCTGACCCGTCTGTATCTGGAGGGCGGGGGCGGCGGCAACGGCGGAGAATCCTATCACCTTCTGTGGTACTTTGCGGCACATCATACTGTAATGGACTGTTACGAAAAACGCCATAAAAAGGGCTATCTTTTTACCATCGGAGACGATAATTGCCATACACAGCTGTTGTCACAGGAAATCCAAAGGGTATTCGGAGACGCATGCTTATACGGCTATACCAACGAAAAACTTCTGAAAGAGGTACAACAGTACTATGAGGTATTCCATATACATATAGAGTCTGACCGTTCCTGCGATGCCGCTGTATTTTCTTCATGGCGGAGTTTGCTGGACGGTCACGCTGTCCGTCTGCACAGAAAAGACATTCACTTTCTGGCAGACCTGCTGTGTGCCATGATTTCCGTCAGCGAAGGACAAAATCTTAACGCTGTACTCAAGCGAATGGATCAGTCTGCTGCGGAAAGAATTGCCCCTTCAATGGCATTGGTATCCGTACAGCATACTGTCTCTGACAATAAAACTATTTCATTTTAAAGGAGTGTATCATCAATGGGATATGGAAGTTATGATGCCAGCGACTGGAACAAACTCAAGAACAGCCGCGGCATGAATGCTCAGTCAAGTGCACAGGATATTTTCAAAGGTAATGAGTTTCAGGAAAAGTATCTGCCCGTTTTCATTGATAAGCGTGAATCCTGCGACAGTGAGGATTCTCCGCTTTCCACGCCCATCATTATCGGATTTGACGTAACAGGTTCGATGGGATATCTTGCAGCTGAAATCGCTAAAAATTCTCTCAATAAAACGATTACTTACATTTACGATAAACAGCCCGTTACCAATCCTCATGTAATGTGTGCTGCTTTTGTAGAGCCTTATAATAAACACGGCTTACAGGTCACACAGTTTGAAGCGGATATTCGTGTCATCGAGCAGCTGCTGGAATTGAAAGTCGGATTTGGCGGCAATAGTTACAGCTATGATTCTATGGTATGGTATTTTGCTGCCCGTCATACAAAGATTGATTCCTTTGAAAAGCGCAAAAAGAAAGGCTTTTTGATTTGTGTTGGTGATGAAATTTGCAGTACCGCAGACCTTACACAGCTGGACGCTAAGTGTGCAAAAGAAATATTCGGTGATAATCTGGCGGAAAATCTGAGCCTTCAGAGATTGTATGATATGGCACAAGAGCAGTACGAGATCTACCATATTATCACAGGCTACAATGTCCAGAACGCATTGCAGACATGGCAGGAGTTCATGCCGGGAAGATGTGCCGTGATTGAATCAGAGCATATCAGCTATTTATCAGAGGTTATCACCTCTATTATGCAGGTATGCGGCGGCATGAAGAAAAACGATGTTATCAGACAGTGGAACAAGGAAACACAGCCTGTTATCCAAAAAGCGCTTTCCACCATCGGACAGCTGGAGGCAGACAGCCCATCTGAATCAGGCAAGAAAGGCTTATTTGGTCGCTTCCACAGTGGCAAGTAGTCATATTGT
>CADCQO010000313.1 GCA_902803585.1 uncultured Ruminococcus sp. | reverse complement strand
TTCGGAACGCTCAGAAACTTCACTTCTTTGCTCAGGAGAAACGGGCTGATCGAACGGCTGTGAAGGGGTATCTGAAACGGCGCTCTTTTCTTCGGAACGCTCAGAAACTTCACTTCTTTGCTCAGAAGAAACGGGCTGATCGGACGGCTGTGACGCAGTATCTGAACCGGTGCTTTCCGCCGGAGCATCTGTGCTTTCTCCGACAGCTCTATCGGAAACCGCTGTATCGGACGTATACGACCGGTGCTGTTCTTTGTTTTCCTTTCCTCCGCAAGCGGTCAGTGCCAGAACTGCCGCCGCCAGACAAAACATGAGTGTTATTTTTTTCATTGATAGATCTCCTTATACGATGGCTTTTGAAACAGAAAGGTCAATATACCGGAATGATTGGCAGCTCATACCGATCATTGCCGTTGACTGTAAAGGGATAGACTGCCTGCGCTGTTCTGCCGTCTTGATCCTTCACCATGACAGCCAGCTCGAAATTATTGATTGTCATGAGAGAATAGCTGCCCATACTGGAATACTCCAGACTGAACTGCGGACTTGTTCCGAAATCACGCAGCAGCTTCCAGCCGGACGAACCTTTTTCTCTGATTTTTACCGCATAGGTGTAGGAAGCAGTACCGCCTTCTCCTGCCGCAATAAAGGTTGTTCCTTTGCCGTAATTTACCGTACTGCGGTTATTCATGAAGCTGCCCTGTGCCTTGAGCTTTTCTGTAACTTTGAACGAGGTATATTCCGTTTTCTTCACAGAACCTGTTTCGTCCTTAGCCTTTGTGACAACAACGTATTCGCCGGTCTGGTCAGGGCTGATGACTGCAGGGCCGGTTTGTCCGTATTTGAGGGCCGCCGTCCACTGGTTTGCTCCGCTTTCATACAGTTCACGGGTCGTATAGTATACAGCATACTGGATATTTCCAAACCCGCCTGACGAAGAAGGGGTTACCGTCAGAGAATTGCCGAGATAAACCGACTTTTCTGAAAGCGTATGCATAACAGTTAATGGGCTGCCAACCAAAAAAGAGGTATAGGCTTTTCTGACAAATCCTGCGGCATTGATGGCTTTCACATAGATGCTGTAAGTACCGTTTTTGGCTGGCTTCAGGCTGACAGTGCTGCTTCCGGCATCGTTCCTGATCTGCCGCCAATAAGTATCTGTGGGATTTTTAAAATAAAACTGATAGCTGCATGGTGAAGAAACGTCTGATACACCCGCACGGATCGTTTGTGTTGTACCAAGTACGATCTGTTCCTTCTGAAGGCTGACCTTTGCGCTGAAATCAGCCACTTCAAACGAAAAATATTCTTTGCTGAAAATACCCGTGTTATCCTGCACTTTCACACAGACTTCATATTCACCCACAGCTGACATGCTGATGACGGCCTGACAGGAGGTGCTGTCCTTGAGAACAGTGCCCCATGACGATGCCCCTTTTTTTCGGCGATAAACGAAATATGTATAGCCGCCGTTTCCCCCGCTGGCCTTCGCAGAAACAGTAACTCTGCTGCCGCGCGGTACTTTTGCTGCAGAAAGCGATCCATTCGGTTTTAAATCATTGACAGCGGCAAAAGAAAGATATTCCTTTTTGATTTTGCCTGCGGGATTTTTCGTTTTGATACAGACATCATACTGTCCCACAGCTGATACCTTGATCTGCGCCGTTCTTTCCTCAGAATACGCCATGGCAGTTTTCCAGTTTTCCCTGTCGGGCAGCCGGTAATATACTGCATAAGTGCTGCCTGATTCCGCCTCAGCCGCTGTAACAGTAATGGTACCGCCCAATGAACATTTTTCAGCCGACAGCGCCGCCGATGTTTGTACCGATACCGATGCAGTCTGTATACTGCCGGTTTGTACCGCCAGAACGGGCAAAGCAGCTGTGTTGATGGTGATAACCGCCAGCAAAGCAGCAATGATTCTTTTTTTCATACCCAATCTCCTTTAAAACATAAAATCATCATGAAACCGTATGCAGACAGAAAGACGTATAAGAACAAGCCGTTTGCAGCTGCCAGAAATTCGCACAAAAAATATTGTCCCGTTTCATGATAGCACTACAGTATTATTATAGCACATTTATAACTGCACTTTCAATAGAATAGGACAAATAACACACTATCCTATCACCAAAATATGTTCTTATCATCTGCTTCAG
>CADCQO010000312.1 GCA_902803585.1 uncultured Ruminococcus sp. | reverse complement strand
CTTCTCGTGAGCGAATTCCTCGCTGATATCAACGGACTCAACCTCACCGATCAATACCTTTGTATTCTCCGGTACTTCTACGCCTGCAAGCTTTGCAATCGTATGTGCCTTCTGTCCGACGATCTTTGCATTCAGTGCACCATTGATGATGATTGTCTTTCTGACTTTATCCAGTTCATCACCCTGCAGGAAATAACAGCCTCTGTCTGCAAACTCCTGTTTTACCTTATCGTAGATATCTGCCAGAACAGTCACGCTCTGTTCGGAAGCACAAATCATACCGTTATCAAATGTTTTGGAATGAATGATAGAATTGACAGCGACACGGATATCAGCTGTACTGTCAATAATAACCGGCGTATTGCCTGCGCCTACGCCCAACGCGGGCTTACCCGAAGAATAAGCTGCCTTGACCATGCCGGGACCGCCTGTTGCCAGAATGGTATCAGATGTTTTCATCAGCTCATTTGTCAGTTCCAGTGAAGGCGTATCGATCCAGGCGATGATATGCTCCGGTGCGCCTGCTTTGATAGCTGCGTCCAGCACTACTTTAGCTGCTGCAATCGTTGATTTCTTGGCACGGGGATGCGGACTGATAATAATACCGTTGCGGGTCTTCAGGCAGATCAGTGCTTTAAAAATAGCCGTTGAAGTAGGGTTGGTTGTCGGAATGACAGCACCGATAATACCGATCGGTTCGGCTACCTCACGGACACCAAAAGCCGGATCATAATTGATGACACCGCAGGTTTTCGTATTTCGGTAGGTATTATAGATGTATTCAGCGGCATAATGGTTTTTGATGACCTTATCCTCTACAACACCCATACCTGTTTCTTCCACTGCCATTTTCGCCAGCGGGATTCTTGCCATATTTGCTGCAACAGCCGCCGCTTTGAAAATTTTGTCGACCTGCTCCTGAGAAAATTCAGCGAACTGCTTCTGTGCTTCTCTTACCTGTGCCAGTTTTGCATGAAAGGTATCAAGATCTTCCACCAAAAAATCAGTTGCTGTCTGCTCTGCCGCATTATCAATATTAGCCATAATTCTGTCCTCCGTTTTCAAATTCTTTCTTTCCGGTAATTGCCTGCACTGTCATTAGATACGACAGCATACCGCTGTTTGTATTATAGTTTTATTATAAAATTCTGTGAAAAAGGTGTCAATATACTTTTCGTCAGAAACGTAAAATCTGTTATTTTCTATGTTTTGAACAGATTCCCTCTCACTTAACCGCTTGTTTCGTTGCTAATGTGCATGATCGTGTCCGGAAAAATCACTTCTTCCTCACTTCAATCATTTTCAGAATCGTTTTGCGCTTCACGGTCTTTCCGTTGAGAAATACATACTCTTCCGGATCACCCTCTGCCAATGGTTCCAGATCCTCTAAAGTAAGCTGTTCGTCCTTTTTCTTTTCTTCCTGAATGCGCTGTATCCGCTGATGTTCTTCGGAATACGGCAGAATGATGTGTTTTTCAATTGTCTGATAGGAATTATAGGTGATAGTGTACATCATAAGTGTTGGCAAAAACAGCAGCGTTAATACACCCATCAGGATCATTGATACAATGGGCTGCTGTATCAGTGCGATGGTTGTATACAGCAAAAATCCCATAAACAGCAATGCAAACAGGGTTTTCAGATGATTGACAATGCCTTTTCCGATAAGTACCAGTGAATTTTTCAGAATATCAGCATAACCGAGTTCCACCGAAACCGACATCACCACAGCAGAAAAGTCCATCAGAATAAAAACGAGAGAAGTGATCAGCATGATAATCATATAGGCAAAAATGGGCCCGCTGCTGCCTGATTCACGGTTAAGGACAATGATGATAAACACACCCGCCGTCAGTGCGTACAAAAAGAAGGAATTGATCAGAAAAAACAACCAGTTCTGCTTTATGCCGTTGAAGTAGTCCCTGACCGGCTCCATACCATGATTGGCCGTCAATTTACGGCAGACATTTGTCAGTCCTGCGAAAAAGGGAGACATCAGCGGAATCACAAGAAATACAACGAACCAGCTCAGTTCTCCTAAAAACTGCGTCAGTAATACCGCCGTACCAATCAGAACCGCCAGCGGTATACAGAAAAGCAGATTCACCACCAGCAGTTTACCGAAATGGGCAAAGTAATTAGAAAAGAAATCCGAAAGATTATACTTCCGGCTGTTACTATCCGACATTTTGACACTCCCTTGATTGAGATTCTGTTGGGATTCTTCCCAAGATACGTTGAAAACGAGTACAGTACTCCTGATTTTTATTAACCGCTGATACGGAAATGAAACAGCCATGAAAAACACAGGGCACAAAGCATATCCAATATCGCCGCCGCCGTACACAGCAGAAGAATCCGCACCATCAAACGACAATACCGCATCAGCAGTTCACGCAGATCTATTGTCATAGAGGAACGGAATAAGCCTGCAATCATATGCCATGAATTTCTAAATGCCCCCAGCGCCGCCGCCGCAATGACTGCTGAGGAAAAAAACATTCCGGGCAGTATCACCAGCAAATTATAGCAAATCCCCTGCAAGCCATAGGCATTATAAAGAAATCCAACAGACAATCCGTAGCCGTAGCCTTTGAAGAATGGCACCAGTACAGCAAAAAATCCTCCCCACAGGGACAACCCCAACAGAAAGATCACTGTGAGAAACAGTACTGACGAAGCAAAGGACGCAATAAATGCTGAAAAAAGTCCCTGACTGCACCGCACTTCAAAATTTGTCTGAAAAATAAAGTCAAGACGCTGTAATAAACCGCTGTCAGCTGAACGTCCGCTGACGGCACCGTAAACAATCCCTCCGAATAATATCAGGCAAAACAAAAGGAAGAAACCGTTTTTTTTCAATCCGCTTTGTCCGACACGCAAATAGCGCTGAACAGGGTTCGACACGATGATGTTTTTCATACCATTAACTCCCATTCCGTTATGTTCTCGGATTTTTGTTAATGTGTATGAAACGTACCGCTGTTTTATTCTGCGGCAGAATGGTAAAAGCGTTCCGCAAAGCGCACACTGTCCATTGCATCTGCGCCGTAGAAGTCTGCACCTATCATATCGGCGTATTCCTGATTCAGCACTGCACCCCCTACCATTGTACAAATAGTCGGGTCCGTACGATGAAGCAGTTCAATGGTTTCCGCCATTGCCGGAACAGTTGTCGTCATCAGGGCACTCAGACCAACTAATTTACATTCATGCTCTAAGGCACATTGCAGAACCATCTCAGGCGGAACATCTCTTCCCAGATCATAGACAGTAAATCCATAGCTTTCCATCAGTACCTTGACAATATTTTTGCCGATATCATGGATATCACCCTTGACCGTTGCCAGAACAATTGCCTTACTGCTGTCTGCCTTATCAGCGGGAATCAGTTTTTTAACCTCTTCAAAAGAAGCCGATGCAGCCTCCGCACTCATCAGCAACTGTGGCAGATAGGCTTTTTTCTGTTCAAATGCCGCACCGATTTCATTCAAAGCGGGTACAATATGCCCGTTGATCACCTCCAGCGGCGGCAGTTCTGCCAGTAATGAACGTGCATACTGAACCGCCTCATCTTTCAGTCCCTTCACAATAGAGCTGTGCAGGGAGCCTTCTGCCGCAGGTGCTGAAGATCTTTCCGGTGTATTACTCTGTGCGGAAGCATAATTGATATAATCGACACAGCCGGTGTCCAGCCCGTTCAAAGCCCGGAAGGTATAGTAGGTGTTCATCATTGCCTTAGAAAACGGGTTCATGATCGCACAGTTCAGCCCGTTATGGAGAGCGTTGGCATAAAAAGTGCTGGTAATCAGTTCTCTTTGCGGCAAGCCAAAGGAAATATTGGAAATACCAAGACTTGTCTTGACACCCAATTGTCTTATCAGGCGTACCGACTCCAAAGTGATAACTGCACTTTCAGGGTTTGATGAAATTGTCAGCGCCAGCGGGTCGACAATGATATCTTTCTTTTTGATGCCATACTGAGCGGCTCGTTCTATGATTTTTTCTGCAATTTCTGCTCTTTCAGCCGCTGTATCGGGAATGCCGTTTTCATCAATCGTCAGTGCAATCAATCCGCCGCCGTATTTCTGTACAATCGGCAGAACGGCATTCATGCTTTCTTCCGTTCCGTTAACGGAGTTGACCAGCGGTTTTCCGTTATAGACACGCATGGCCGCCGCCAGTGTTTCAGGTTTTGTGGAGTCTATCTGCAGCGGCGCATCTGTTACCGACTGAATGGCTGTGACACATCGCAGCATCATTTCTGTTTCGTCAATTTCCGGCAGACCTGCATTAACGTCCAGAATATGCGCTCCCGCCTCCGTCTGACGAATCGCCTCATTCAGCACATAATTCAGATCTCCGCTCCGCAGAGCCTCTTTCAGCTTCGGTTTACCGGTGGGATTGATTCTTTCACCGATCAAAACAGGGTCTTTGTCAATCACGACAGCATGAGTATAGGACGATACAAGGGTAAAAGGTTTTTCCTCCGGACAGGCATAAGGCAGATTGCGGGTTTTGGCAATGGTTTTTTCAATAAAGGCAGGAGTCGTTCCACAGCAGCCGCCGAGAACAGATGCCCCCTTTTCTGCTAACTGTACCATATAGTCGGAAAATTCCTCTTCATCAATTGTATAGACCGTCTGACCGTCACGCACTTCGGGCAGTCCTGCGTTAGGGTTAACAATGACAGGCACTGACGCATACTGACGGAAAGTATCCATGATGCTGAGCATTTTGTCAGGGCCGAGTGAACAGTTCATACCAAGTGCATCGACACCCAATGATTCCAGAAGGGCTACCATCGCCGCAGGGTCAGCACCCGTCATCAGCTTACCGCCCGCATCATAAACATTTGTCACAAAAACCGGCAGGTCACTGTTTTCCCTGACGGCAAGAACAGCCGCCTTTGTTTCGTAGCTGTCATTCATCGTTTCGATAAGCACCAGATCCGCACCGCATTCCGCCGCTGTTCTGACGTTATCAGCAAAAATCGACACCGCTTCTTCAAAGGGCAAATCCCCCAACGGCTCCAGAAGTCTTCCTGTAGGCCCCATATCATAAGCAATGTAGGCTTCTTCCCTTCCTTTGACGGCTTCTTTGGCACAGGCAATGCCAGCTCGTATCAAAGCCTGATAGTCAGGAAATTTTTCTCTGTTCAGACCAAAAGTATTGGTTTTAATAATGTTGCAGCCTGCATCAAGATAAGCCTTGTGCAGAGCGATGATTTTTTCCGGCTGTTCAATATTCCAGCGTTCCGGAGATTGCCCCGCAGGCAGGCCCATGCCCTGCAGAACGGTTCCTGTTCCGCCGTCAAAATAAACTCTTTTTTCTTTTATCAGGTCAACAATGCTTTTCATAGGACACCTTCTTTTATGATAAGTGATTGCAGCGAATACCCATAATAGCTGTAATGGATTTAACAGGTGTCATGAGATAAGCTGTATTCAGCGTAATGCCGAGCAGTTCGTATGCGTTGAGCCGCTGCAGCAATGGCTGCTGAAAAGTAATGGACACATCACCGTAACCGGGGCTGAAACGCGGTGCACAATCCAGTCCGACCTTCAGTTTTTCGCTGACTGCATTACAAAAACTTTCAATGGCTGCCGAAGCTAACGCATCTGTCATAAAATGCTCCGCCTGAGAAATAACATTCAGCCTCAGCAAAAGCCTGTCGACTGCCATTCCCGCAGTCACTGCCATCACAAAAGCCTCCTGACAGCCTGTCAAATTCCTGTACAGATGCCGGCTGGGAATGGTCATAAAACCAAAATCACAGACATTTTCCTGCTGAAGATCAACAGGTGTACGGATATATACACAGCGATAGTCTGCCGTTCTGAGCAGTCTGTCCTGACATTTCTGTAAAAGCGGACTGTCAAAATTCCTGTCCGTATGCAGACGTTCCGCCAGTTCATTGCGGTTAATGGCAATGGTATCGGCCGCAGCTGTCATCAATTGAACATCGTTGTTTGTCATCGTTTGCTCCACCTCCATTACACACATTTTTGCACAACAGTTACTGCATGAGGGTCGGAGAGAAATGATTCCCTGACAGATTCCGCTGCAGACTGAAGCATAAGAAAAGTTCCCCCGCATACACGAGCTACATTATAGCACATTTTCCCGATAAATGCAACAAAAGGCACAGACCCCGCACGAAATATTCCGTGCAGGGTCTGTGTCTGATTGAGAGAATAAAAATGGTGTGTAAGCGATAGCGGTATCCGGCAAACGGTCTTATGCCGTTTCTGTGCCGGCGGCAGAGTAATTAGTTGTTTACCTTGACGGTGAAATCCTTGCTAACAACTTTGCCTGTCTTGTCCTTAACCTTTACACGAATCGTATAAGTGGTAGCGGCAGCGGGTGTTACGGTCATAGTAGCAGTTGTGCCGTAATCTCTGATCTGTGTAAAGCTGGAAGAAGAAGCCTTTTTGTAGTAAGCAGCATAAGAGTACGGAGCTG
>CADCQO010000311.1 GCA_902803585.1 uncultured Ruminococcus sp. | reverse complement strand
CATACAACGGACAGGCGCATACCATAACGGCAGATATTGATGATACAAGCGCTCAGGGTACAGCACCATTCCGTTATATCAGCGGCGCAGTTATCAAAAATCTTACAGTAGAGGGCAGTGTAAAGGGTTCGGCATATGCAGCAGGACTTGTAGGCTTTTCCATAAACGGCACAGCCGGGAAACCGAACACTATTGAAAATTGTATTGTCAATACAGCGGTTTCAAATGAACTCACCGGCGACAACCTTCATATCGGCGGTGTAGTAGGAAATGGCGGAAGCTCATATCTGAAGCTGAAGAATACCGTATTCGGCGGAACGATGTATAACACTGATGATTATGCCGGCGGTCTTATGGGCTGGTGTGACAGCGGCTGTAATCTGACGATTGATAACTGTCTGTGCAGCGGTACCTATACGGGCACAGCATCAGGCGGTTTTCATCCCCTTGCAGTCTGCGCCCAGAATGCGTCGGTTACAGTGAATGTCCGGGATTTCTATTATGTCGCAGAGCCGACACTGACAGATACCAGCTATATTCCGGTAACAACAGGTAAAAAGGTATATGGTGATGAACCCTTCGGATATCCATGTAACAGTTACTCTGTAGCAGGCGTAACCGTTTATGAAATAACAGGAGAGCCGCAGCCATCTGTGACCATCAACAATGCATCTGACTGGAAGTTATTTGCAAAGAGCGTGTCAAATGATTTAACATATGCAGGAGTCGAGATCAATCTTAACGCCGACATTACCGTAACAGAGATGACTGAGGGAATATTCAAGGGTACTTTGAACGGTAAGGGACATAAGATCACCTTCAACTATGATCAGTATACTAAGGATGGCACTGCCCTTTTCCATACCATCGAAAAAGCGACAATCCAATTCCTTATGGTTGACGGCGTGATCAACATTTCCCCAAAAAATGCTTGCGCTATTGCTGTACGTTCCTTTGGTAAATGTACTATCAATAGCTGTATCAGCAGGATCACAGTAAATTCAACGGTTGACGGAGATGGAACACATTCAGGCTTTGTTTGTATAAACCAGGAAAAATCAGTCCTGAATTTCAACAACTCAGTCTTTGACGGAACCATAAACGGAGAGAAAACAACGAGATGTGCCGGCTTTGTAGGTTGGAACAACGGTACAGTGAATATTAAGAACAGCCTTATGGGAGGTAAACTCAATATCAAAGTTCAGGGCGATGAAACTGCCACATTCTGCAGAAACTATTCCGTGACCCTGACGAACAGCTACTACAGAAAAAAATATGGTCTTGATGTGCAGGGAACGGCTGTAGGCAATAAAACGGATGAGGCACTTGTACAGGCACTGGGAAGGTATTGGACGATCAGCGATGATAAGGTTGTTCCGAAGCTGAATGCGTTTAGTCAGCTGGAATTTGCGACTGTCAGCGGAATCAACGCAAAGTATTTATTTACCAACGATGTAATTGATATCAATCCGGTTGTAACATCCGCCGACGGAATCGTTCTGAAAAAAGATGTGGATTATACTATCAAGATTACATGGTGCGGAATATCTGCTGATGAGGTAAAGTATTCAGGTAACTATGTCTTTACATTTGTACCTGCCGCAAACAGCAGCTATACGGGAACAATATCATCAGAATTTATCGTACAGTTGATTGATCTTTCAGATGTCATCGTCAGCGGTATCTCTGAGAGTTATGATTATACCGGCAATGACATCAGTATCACACCTGTTCTTGAAACAACTGACGGAACAAAACTGATTGACGGTATCAACTACACAACTATGCTCGTTAAAAACGCACGAGTTATCAGCACCATCAATGAAGCCGGCAGTTATACCTACACCTTTACCGGCGATCCGGAACATGGCTGTGACGGAGATAAAAAAGTAACATTTGAAGTCAGACCCAAAATGCCGACAAATTTTAAGCATAAAGCTTACGGCAGTGACACGGCTGCTCTTGCATGGAATGAAGTGGAATATGCGACCAGCTATGAAGTCCAGTACAGCAAGGACAGCACCTTCCAGAATGGAAGCAGTATTGCTGCATTTTCCACGAATACCGGTACTCTTACAGGACTTGATAAGGAAGCAAAATATTATGCCCGTGTCCGTGCATTGACCAATAATTATCCGGGTCCCTGGAGCGATACAGTATTAGTGGAAACCACATCAAAACGCTGGGTAGGTTTTGGTAGTACATCAGTAGATACTCCTTTACCGTTTCAAAATTATCATAGATACAGTTTCACAGAGCAGATCTATAAGGCTCAGGAGCTTGGTACGGCAGGTCTGATCACAAGCATTGATCTTATGAAAATCCGGGAGGCAAGCTGTGAGCGTAATATAGATATCTATATGGTTCATACCGATAAAGAGTATTTTCCCGAAGTTCCCTATGCTAACGATGTTGTTGCCGTAACAGAAGCGGATAAGGTATTCAGCGGAACCGTTAATTTTGCTTATAATGAATGGACTACGATCACCTTTGATAAAAGATTCAACTATAACGGTACGCAGAATGTTGTTCTCGTTATAGATGACAACACCGGAACAGATGGCAAAAGCACGAATTTCAGATCTTTCAGTAGCAATATTACTTATTCACTGTATGATTTTGGCGGAGATGATATCAATCCTGATGACGTGTATAATATTGATTTTTCCCCAATGAAAGCAAAGAATGCGGTGCGTTTTGGTGTAGAAACCGGTCATACTATTTCAATAGATCAGAATATACAGAATGGTACTGTTTCCACGCCGATAACCGTTAAATGTAAAGACAAGAAGGTTACAGTCAATGTTGAAGCGAGTGAAGGATATTATTGTGAGGGAGTTTCAGTCAATGGCGGAGCTGTTGAAGTAACCCAGAATGCTGACGGGACCTATTCGTTCATAATGCCTGACGCAGATGTAACAGTCAATGCGGAGTTTGATAGGAAAAAGACCGAAGTCATTATCAACTGCGTTGACATCAATGGTATCAGCACACCGACAACTGTCTATGCAGAAACCTATACAAATTCAGAGTATCCAGTACCGGACGCACCATATCTTGACGGGTATACATTCAGCGGCTGGAAGGTCAATGACGGTGAAACGCTCTCAGCGTCTGAGGATGTTCAGACGGCGGTTTATGACCTTGTCAAAGCAGGAACTGCTGTGACTGTAGCAGTGGTTTACACAAAGAAAAATGATACACATACAGTTGCTTTCACGGCTGATTCAATCGGCTGTACTATAAAAGATGCTGACGGTAAGGGGATAGCTTCCGGTACAGAAATTAATGTTTCCGAACAGCTTTATGCAGTGGCTGACAAGGCAGCACCCGGACAGAAATTCTCCCATTGGTTAAGAATTCAGGGCGATAAGCAAACGATTGTAGGCTATGAAACAACCTATGCTTTCCGTATGCCGCATGAAAACATGACTTTGTCTGCTGTGTATGTGAATGAAGAAACACAGGTCGATAAGAAAGGCACAGCGTATATCGAGAGCGTGACTGTACGTGATATAAATAGTATTTCGTTTGTGTCTATCTCATCCGTTCCGAACGGTGCAAAAATGCAGAGAGCCGGTATAGTTGCCTGCAAAGAAAGCGATCTGATAAATGGACATACTGCTCCCACCATAGACTACGCACGTTTCAAGAAATATGACGATACAGCTTGTCCCGATTATACAACATTCAAGTATACGTGGACAAAGAGTAATGCAGCGCAAGGTGATGTATGGTGTGTTTGTGCCTATCTCCAGTATACAGATGAAAATGGTAATGAACAGACGGTCTATGGAAATATGGTAAAGGCCAGTCTTGACGGTATTGTTTATTGAAATTAATTATGAGGTGTACAAATAATGAAGAAATATGTAAAACCGGAAATGGAAGTTACCGAGTTTGATGTGGAAGACGTAATAATAACATCTGGTCCGAAGACTGGTGAGGGCGGCGGTGGTGATGACGATGATGGAGAAATATCTTAAGCCTGATGGCAATGTTAACTGAATAATATTACGAAAAAGCGGCATGGGGCGGTCACGTTTCCTGCCGTTTTGCCTACGTGGGTCAGTATGCTCTGAAACGGGTCAATACAATTTTTGGGGCTGTATTTACACAGTTACCTTGCTCCTGTCGGAGTTGAAATAAAAAATCAAATTTTTTAAGGAGACGATCATTATGACAATCAAAAGCAAAAAAGACACAGGAAAGCTCACGCTTACTCTCACGGGCAGACTTGACACCTCAACAGCGCCGAACCTTGAAGAAACGCTGAAGGAATCATACGACGGCGTGACGGAGCTTGTTTTTGATCTTGAAAAGCTGGAATACATTTCCTCAGCCGGACTTCGTGCGCTGCTGTCTGCTCAGAAGACAATGAACAAGCAGGGGTCAATGAAGGTGATTAACGTCGGCGAAGAAATCATGGAAATCTTCGAGATCACAGGCTTTACGGAAATACTTACGATTGAATGAATGAACTGAACAATATTACTGCGGAGGGAAAGCCTGTGGAAGCAAACAAGAATACCACAGAAAGAAAAAAAAATAAGCCTAAAGTAAGTATCATTTTCAAAAGCATATTAGGCATCGTCGCACTTCTCATCGTTTTTTCTATAATCGTTAGTATAATAGGCTTTCGGAATTTTACCGGTGCCCTTCTGGAACAGTATGCCGACGGTGCCTTCCGTACTGCGAATACTGCTATTATGGAATTTGATGTCAGCAAAATCGAGGATTATGCCGCAAGCGGCGGAACAACAAAAGAGTATCTGTCAGCTCTTGAATCAATGGAACTGCTGTGCAATTCGTCAGGCTCAACATTCATATATGTTATCCGTCCTGATCGGAGCGATTATAAGCATATAACCTTTCTTTTTTCTACTATCAACAAAAACAGCGATTACACCCGATATGAATTCGGTTTTGTCCGTGATACGACAAACGAGGACTACATGGAAAAATACCGCAGGCTGTATGAAGGGGAATCCGATCAGGAGCTTGTCATACGGGATAAGGGATATATCGAAACAGATCCCCATATCACGGCAATGGTTCCGATAAAGGATGCCGGCGGCAAAACGGCAGCTATTCTCTGTGTTCAGCGCCAGATGGATAATATGGTTCACGTCAGGAATACATATATCGGCAAGATACTCTTTGTAATGATCGCTTTGATGATACTTGTTATTATAGTTCAGAGCATATATCTTCATCATGTTTTTCTGCGTCCTGTTACAAAGATAACCGAGGAGGCAAGCCGCTTTTCACATGAAAATGACCTGCCTGAGCAAAAGCTGTCAGATGCAGTCAGAAACAACGATGAGATCGGCGTTCTTGCCTGCTCAATAGATCATATGGAGGAGCGTATCATAAAATATGTGGATGATCTGACGAAGGTGACGGCTGAGAAGGAACGTATCTCTACAGAGCTTAATCTTGCCACAAAGATTCAGGCGAGTATGCTGCCGAGTATTTTCCCTCCCTTTCCCAACAGAACGGAGTTCGACATTTATGCTTCAATGGACCCCGCTAAAGAGGTCGGCGGAGATTTCTACGATTTCTTCCTTGTGGACGACGATCATCTCTGCCTTGTCATGGCGGATGTTTCGGGTAAGGGCGTTCCTGCGGCACTGTTTATGATGGCATCAAAGATCATACTCGCCAATTATGCAAAAATGGGAAAGTCACCGTCTGAAATATTGACGGCTGCCAACGCCACCATATGTTCAAGCAACCGTGAGGATATGTTCGTTACCGTATGGCTTGGTATTCTTGAAATATCTACAGGCAGGCTGACAGCTGCCAATGCAGGACATGAATATCCGGTTCTTATGAAGCCTGACGGAAAATTTGAGTTGTACAAAGACAAGCACGGATTCGTTATCGGCGGTATGGCAGGAATGAAATACAAGGAATATACCATTGATATGAAACCGGGATCAAAGCTTTTCCTGTATACTGACGGTGTATCCGAGGCAACGGACAGCGAAAATCAGCTTTTCGGTACGGAAAGAATGATAGCTGCCCTGAATCAAAAATCAGACGGTTCTCCGCAGGAAATACTACAGAACGTCAGAAGCTCCATTGACACTTTTGTCAAGAATGCGGAGCAGTTTGATGATCTGACGATGCTTTGTCTTGAATTGAAAGAGAAGGATAAATGATGATCTTGAAATGCTCGATAAAAGCAAGCTTGATGCATTAAGACGATAAAGGTGATGATATGACAGATACAAAGCTATTCCGTTTCAAAGTAAATGCAGACGTAAATGAATTACAGCGTGTACAGGGTTTTGTAGAGGAATGTATGCAGGGAATCGACTGTTCATCAAAGACAATGATGCAGATAAATGTTGCAGTCGAAGAAATATTCGTCAATATCGCTCATTATGCTTATTCCGGCGAAATCGGGAAGGCTGTTATAGAAGCAGAAATAACTGACGACCCGAAAGCGGTGACGATAACTTTTATAGACAGCGGTGTAATGTATAATCCTCTTGCAAAGCCTGATCCCGATGTGACGCTTTCGGCAAAGGAAAGACAAATCGGCGGTCTTGGGATATTTATGACCAAAAAGTTTATGGATGAACTTTCTTATGAATACCGTGACGGACAAAATGTGTTTGCCATGAAAAAGAATCTTTGATCCGGATTTGAACACCAATGGATAAGGCAGGGGATAAAAACACCCTGCCTTTTGATATATACTACTCCGTTGGGCTG
>CADCQO010000310.1 GCA_902803585.1 uncultured Ruminococcus sp. | reverse complement strand
GAGTACGAAAGTACATCCGTTTTAGATGAGATGGATGAAGAAGAACTTACGGAAATAATGCTTGAATATGCTCATTGTATGCCAAGCTGCACCGCTGATCTTTCGTCTAAGGGCAAATGATTGAAATTTGGTAAATTTTCCCTTATTGCAAGGAAGTGAAAATGATGGATTACCGATGTATTGACATTAGAATTCTAAAAAAAAAGAATCTATCGGTAACAGCAAGGTGTATTCTGCTGCTCTTATACTTTTTTAGCAATAGAAACAACATTGCGAGTCTTAACAGGCAGCAGATACTTAACTATCTGGGAATAGGACTGACGGGATATTATCCGCATTACAGGCAGTTAACGGCGAGTGGAATAATTACGGTAAATAGAAAAGGAAAAGGAAAAGACAAATCCAAAAATTTCTATCGTTTTGCATGGAAATATCCGGCAACCGTCAATAGTGCAGGAATCATCTATAAGAAAATTATCACCAGCCAAAAACTTGCTCCTATTTCAAAATTGCTATATACATACATTACAGCCTTCTGTCCTAATTACAAAGACTCATGGACATTCCAAAAGACTGACATCTGCCGTGATCTAAATATTTCAGATTATCTCCTAAAAAAAGGATTCAATGAGTTGGAAAAAAAGAATCTAATCATAGTCAACCGCAAATACCCTTATTTCATAATTGTCAACAATTATAATCCGAACAAAAAAGTCGAAACGAAGTGGGTACTAAAAAATTAAGGACAGGAGAACTCAAAAAATAAAGACACGGACTTCTGAAAAAATAAAGACACAGAAGAATCCATTTTTTAAGTAAACATCTTACATTCTCCGTCTATAGTATATTCTACTGGGGTAGAAGGACAGCCGCAAAAAAGGACGGAGAAAAAAATACCGTTAATCTTTTTTATGTTCCTTATAGCGAAATCCTCTTTAACAAACAGCTATCAAAGTTCAGAGCAACGACTGAAAGAAAACAGCCGATTTGTGATTGTGAATAAAAAAATTTTTTCAAACTCCAATTAAGTATTGACAAAATCGCAAAACTCTGATACTTTACCGACACCATAAAAGAGAGGAGTGCTTATTATGAGCAAGAAAATTCAAAAAAGAACATTCAGAAAGAGAAGTGAGGTTTACAAGCCTCAGACATTAGGCTGTCCGTACTGCGGCGGCAAGGCGATTCTGCGTCCGACAGAGTATCTTTTTGAGGATCACATCTACGATCGAAGCGCAAGCCACTACTATGTGTGCAACAACTATCCTCGGTGCAATACCTATATTTCCTGTCAGCATGGCAATTTCGCACCCAACGGCACATTGGCGGATTCATGGCTGCGGATGAGAAGAATTGTTGCACATCGGTACATAGACCTGATTGCCTCGAACAGAATCATGGGGCATAAATCCATTTACTATTTAATCGCCGGAAAACTGGGGTTGGCAGAACATCAAGCTCACATCCGGTTTTCCAACGAAAAAAATATTGAAGATATCATTGCCATCCTTCGGCAGATTCTTGACAACAACAAAATCGGCTACAGCGTTGATGTCATGGAAACGCCTGAATATATGGAATTGAAAGCAAAGGGGGTGTTATGGGAAGTCCTGAAAAACGAGGCAGCCAAACCAAAGATCAAGGAGGAAGCAGAATGCAAAAGTCGAGGATTACAAGAAGCCTGCTGATTATTCTCGGTATCTGTCTGATCTGTTCGATGTCTGTAGGATTGTACTCGGTATCGAAAAACACAGTACAGATGCAGTGGGTAACAGGCACACACGGCGACAACGAAGCCGATTATCGTGCAGCAAGTTTTGACATCCTTGTTGACGGTCAACAGGATAGCACCGTCAACTTCAAAGCGTATGCGACAACCAAATTGAGTGACATCGAAAAACAGGGAGATACCTACCTTCCCAACAGTTTTGTGCCGGATGCGTACCAAACGCATACGATTACCGTCACAAACAATTCGGAAGTAGTAGTGGATTGTTCTCTGCTTGTCACTCGCACAACAAACGATGATAGGGTGTTTTATGTTGTTCTGCCCGATCAGAGCGATATTGTGCAAGGGCTGTACACCACAACTGATATCAGCACGCCTGACAAAGTGAGAGCCTATGCTGACAGCAAGACTTTCAAGGATGGCAAGCTGAATATCGGTGAAACCAAAACTTTTACTATGGTCATCTGGTCAGAGCATGATGCCGTATTCCCCGATACAGACGGAGACGGCATAGCTGATGAAAGCACCAAAAAGCTGACCGAACTTTCAAATGGAGTTCCGACAGAGGAATTCACGCTGAATTACAGCTTCGATCAGGCAGATTAAGG
>CADCQO010000309.1 GCA_902803585.1 uncultured Ruminococcus sp. | reverse complement strand
TGAAAACTTTTTTTCTGAATCCCTTGAAATGCCGGACGCTTTATGATATAATGAATCCGTTGCAAATCCGCCGGTATGGCGAAATAGGCAGACGCAAGGGACTTAAAATCCCTCGGTAGCAATACCGTACCGGTTCAAGTCCGGTTACCGGCAGCGAAAGACCTCCGTTACGAATGTTCCGGAGGTCTTTTTATTTGGAAAAACAGAAAGCGGAGTGGTCTGTGATCGGAGTCTTGAAAAATGGCAGCACGATTATTGTAAAAAATGCTGAAATAATATTCTTGTTTAGAATATTAACTGTATGATTTTACAAAATAATAGGTGCGATAACTGTAATATTAGGGAAAATGAATAAATATGTATCTGCATAATTGGGTAATATGCAGTATTTTTGATAAAACAGTCTGATGACTTGATGAAGAGCACTGCCTTAATTGAGAAAATTTTAACAGATTATCCTTTAGCTTTAAAAAATATACGTTTTTTTGTAATTGTCGTGAATAATAACGCTTGATTTTTGAGGATAATTATAGTATAATTTGAAATAACGAAGTTCTTAAGGGAAACTTCGCAAATTATTTTTGTATTATTAGGAGGATGACTACAATGAAAAAGTCAAAGGTTCTTAGTGTAGTTCTCGCATCAGCTCTTGTATCTTCTGTTGTTGCTACTGCTGCCATCAGTGCTTCTGCTGCTTGCAAAAACATCGATGATATCAAGAATCACTTTGTTGGTGTAACAGGCGACTTCAACGGTTGGGATAAAGAGGGTGATGTTGAGCTGAAAGATGATGACGGTGACGGCGTTTGGGAGGCTATCGTTACAGTTGACAAGGTAACCGATGGTACAGATGGCACAATCAATATGATTCAGCCCTGGAAGGTCGATGACGTAATCCAGGAGGGTAAGAACTACCTGCAGTTCAAGGTTCGTCTTGATCATGCTTGGGACGACAGCTGGGGCAACTATGAGCCTCTTAATGACCGTACAAACAACAGCCAGTCCAACATTCCTGTAGTTGAGGCTAAGGTTGGCGAGCCGATTTCTTTCAAGGTTATCTTCGATACCACAAAGATCGATCAGGGCTACCTCAACAATCCTGATTCTGACGTTTCTGCTGATGATCCGGTAGATTTGTTCAACATCGGTGTAACATACGAGATCATTGAAACAGGTTCAAGTGCAGGTACAACAACAGAGTCTTCTGAGGAAACAAAGACAGAGTCTTCCGAGGAAACGAAGACAGAGTCTTCTGAGGAAACCTCAACTGCTGCTCCTGCTACTGTAGAGAGCTCCGATACAACAACTGTATCAACAGGTGACACAACATCTGCTATCGCTCTTATGCTCGTAGTTCTTGCATCACTCGGCACTGCTGTAGTTATGACAAAGAAGGCTTCTAAGGAGTAATTTCCACTAAGAGCCGCAAACTGAGTTTGCACAACCAATGATCGGTTGTCTGATTATTTCAGACAACCGATTTTTTCTGTAATACGGGCGGGAATTCTGTTTTCAGATTGCATGGGTTTGTGCTTGCTTCACTGATGGGTTTGTGGTATTATATACGATGGAATGCTTTATGAGATCAGTATGATGCCGGAGGATACAGAATGAAACAGAAGCTGCAAAAAATATCGGATCAAAAATGGCTGCCCGCTGTTATACTGGTGTTTGTGATCATCGTGCAGTTAGGGTTGATCACAGATGCGATCGTGAACCGGAAACAGGGATATCATTCAGACGAAATATTCAGCTACGGTCTTGCCAATAATTACTATAGCCCGTTTATTGATGCCGACAGTATACAGGATTATTCTGACGAGCACCCGCTTAAAAACGTGAATGGATGGATTTCGGCAGATGTGCTGCGGGAATATATCACCGTTCAGCCGGGGGAGCAGTTCTGCTATGATTCGGTATGGTATAATCTTTCGCGTGACCGGCACCAGCCGCTTTATCCGGCAGTGCTGCATACGGTTTGCTCGTTTTTCCCCGATACCTTTTCGCCTTGGTTCGGATACAGTATCAACTATCTGTGTTTCATTGTCACTCAGATTTTTTTGTATAAGCTGGCACGGAATATGCTGAAATCCCGTTATCTGGCACTGTTGGTGTGTACGCTGTGGGGCTTTTCGGCAGGCGCGGTCAATCTGACGATCTTTATCAGAATGTACTGTATGCTGGCAATGTGGACGGTCATTTTATTCTCCCTTCACGCAAAGCTGTACAGCACGAAGGAAAAGCCGCTTCTGCGGCAGTTGGTTCCGATCACCCTTGTTACCGCCTGCGGCACACTGACGCAGATATTGTTTTTGTTCCCTGCGTTCGTGATCGCGGCATGGTTTTGTATACGCTATCTGATCACCAAACGCTTTCGGGTCATGCTGGCATACGGCGGCTCAATGCTCGGCGGTGTGGCACTTGCCGTTTGCTGCTTTCCGGCGGCAGTCGCTCATGTGATCGATGAACGGAACAATGCGGTACATACTAATTTCCCCAAACAATTCAGGCTGGCTTTCAAGTATTTTTTTGACGAGATTTTTCCTGTTGATTCCATCGAAATCATTCTGTACTGTA
>CADCQO010000308.1 GCA_902803585.1 uncultured Ruminococcus sp. | reverse complement strand
TTGTGATGGCTTCCATGATTCAAACACAGACTTTCCGAGCTTTGTTACAGTAGCGGGTATGGTGATGTTTGTAAGTGCTCTGCAATCCCAGAACACGCAATCCCCGATGCTTGTTACGCTGTCTGGTATCGTTAGGCTGGTAAGACTTCTGCAGAAATTGAACATCAACGATTCAATGCTTTTTAAGCTGTCAGGGAGCGTGATGCTTGTAAGGCTCAGGCATTCGTTGAACGCACTCTGTCCGATGCTTGTCACGCTGTTGGGGATTGTTATGTTTCTGAGTTTTGTGCAGGCGCGGAACGCCAGATTTCCGATACTTGTCACGCCATTGGGTATTGTTACACCTGTGATCTCCTCACATTCCAAGAATGCAGAATCTCCGATACTGATAACGGGCTTTCCGTCAATCTCTGACGGTATGTCAACCTCTGTTTTGCTTCCTATGAATTTTGTTATGGTAATTCCGTCGCTGGTTTCCTGATACTTGAAGTCATCTGTTGTTTTTTCAGGAGCGGAAGGCGCGCTTTCTTCATTGACGGACGATTCAGCTGTACTGTTTTGATTCTGGACTGAAACCTCTGAAACTGACTGTGAACTTTTTGTGTCTGAACTTCCGCAACCGCAGAGAGAAAATACTGTACACAAAGCCATCGAGCAGACCAATGCTCTGAAAAAGTGTTGTTTGTTCATTTTTTGACCTCCGTTTTTTTTTTGTCGGAAAAACTAACTGTGTCTATCCACTGTTTCGTGAACTGTTTCATGTAGAAATTTTATAACTTTTTGTCTGCTGTGTCAAGAAGGCTGAAAAATTTATTCAGATTTTTTGTTTTGTTCTGATTTCGGAATGATATTCAGGACATTTTCGGCTGAGGGGTACTGCTGACCTGAAACGAGCCGGAAACTATCTGCGTCCGACAGCTGACAGCTCCTTGCATTATATAGAAGCGGAGCTGTGCGATTTCCTGACCGCCATATGTGAACTTTCCCTCTACCTAAGAGGTGGGGGACTTCTTGCCCATTCAGGTTAAAAACTGCAATCATCCCTACAAAATAATGATTGATTTTTTGACACTGGTAGGATATACTAACATTGTGAATATTATTTTGGAGGGATTTTTGGATATGAAAACAAAAAAAGTACTTACTCTGATAATGGCTGGCACTCTCGCTTCGGCTGCGTTATTGGCAGGCTGTGGTTCTGATAACAATACTGCGGTCAATTCTACAAACAAATCGGATTCATCACTTGCAACAACTGCGACCGTTTCCGGCAGCAGTTCAAAAAAGGGGATATATAATGATACAGGAGAGATGATACTGAAAGAAAGCGATCCGTTCATGTTGCCCATTGAAGATGTTTTCACAATTTCCGGAAGGGGTACTGTCTGTTCCGGAAAGGTTATGGCAGGAAGCATTAAAGTAGGAGATGTGGTTCAGATAGTCGGCAGCGGAATGGAAACAAAACAGGCTTCTGTAGTTGGTGTTGAAAAGTTTCAGGACCAGCTGGAAGTCGCAAACTTCAACGATAATGTCGGCATTGTTCTGAATAAGGATCAGATATCAAGGAATGATATAAAAAGAGGAATGTTCCTCATACTGCCCGACGCTTACAAGCCTGTACAGAGCTTTGAAGCAGATATTTATTTCTGTCAGGCTGATGAATGTTCAGATCCTGCCGCCGCCGGAGAATTCAAATCGGGCAGCAAGGCATCTTTGACTGTCAACACAGAATCGCACGATGTTACCGTAACACTTGCTGACGGTAAGGAAAGCGCAGCACCGGGCGAAACTGTTCGTGCAACCGTCAGTTTTGATTACCCGATCATACTTGACGGTACAAAAACAGACGGCAAGTATGACAGGCTCTTTTTCCGCAAGGACAATACAGCTTTTGCAGCCTGCAAGATAATAAGTACCTGAGAAACGGCAGCGATTACTACATCTGAAAGCACAGAATCAAGCTCCGATGTTGAGGAAAAGACGGAATTTGACGTTGTTGTAACAGGTTTTAGTGTTAAACAGGGAAGAAGCCGAAACCATCAGGGCCGAGCTTGAAACCTTTGGTGTATCAGTAGAGATCAAGTAATTCTGTGACATACACCCGCCGTCTGCGCTGACGCTTAGAGAGAGTGCTTCTTGCCCATTTAAGTTACTATTCACTATTCATTGACCCCCGGCACGTCAGTGTCGGGGCGTTTTCTATGGGTACTGAAAAAGCTATTTTGTTCGCATATTGTCGGACTCGAACCAAAGTAATTATTATTGCTATAAATGAGCAAATATGAAAACTGCACAAAAGTGGGCATCCCTCCGTCTTGCTGACACTTGGCATCTTCCCTAAAGGGGAGGCAC
>CADCQO010000307.1 GCA_902803585.1 uncultured Ruminococcus sp. | reverse complement strand
ATTGTTCACTAAAAATCACACTCCTTAATTATATTTTTGGTGGAAACTGTCCTAAGAGCCGCCGATATACTCCCTTCTACAACGTTGCTCTCTAAGTCCGCATAGAGCCGCATTGTAATATATCATAGGCTTCTTTCATTTTTATTGTACCATTTTTGTTTCCGTTTTGTAAAGCAAATAACTTTCACATTTTCGTTCTATCACCGTTTTTTTGGTATTTTTTTTTGCATAGAGAAGAAAAAAACTGGCACTTCAGACAAGAATAACCGCTTTTGTTTCGTTATTATCACGAACCCAGAGATAATGTTTAGTCTTTTTGAATAATTTTTAAACCATCCGTTTAGCAATTTCTAACAAGAAAAAAATTTAGCAAACTGCACAATTTTCTTTTTTTCGCTGACACTTTATTGCGGATATTGCTTAGAGAAAAAGTTCCTCTTGTGAAGGCTGACCTTTTTGTTGTATGATAAAAGAAAACCACAAAAGGAGCTACTGAACATGAGAAAAACCAAAATTATCTGTACGCTCGGCCCTGCTACAGAGGACGAAGCGGTACTGCGGGAGTTGATTCTGAGCGGCATGGACGTTGCCAGAATCAATATGTCTCACGGCACACACGAGGAGCATCAGAAAAAAATCGAAGCGGTCAAAAAACTCCGCAAAGAACTGGATAAGCCCGTTGCTATTCTGCTGGATACCAAAGGTCCTGAGATCCGCACCGGCAATTTCCCCGAAAAGGTGATTTTGCAGTCCGGTCAGACCTTCATTCTCTCGACTGTCCCCTGTGACGGCAGCACCGAAAGATGTTCCATTACTTTTGAGGGCTTGCCGAAAGATGTTGAAATCGGTACTCGTATCCTCATTGATGACGGTCTGATCGAATTGAAGGTGCGCCATAAAACCGATACCGAAATCGAATGTGTCGTTGTCAACGGCGGCCCTGTTTCCTCTCACAAGGGCATCAATGTACCTGGTATTTTTCTCTCCCTTCCCTTCATGAGCGAGCAGGACAAATCCGACCTCCAGTTTGGTGTTGAACAGGATGTTGACTTTGTAGCGGCTTCCTTTACAAGAAACGCTGATGATATCAACCAGATGAAAGCGGTGCTGAATGCTTTTGGCGGTGAGGATATACGCATTATTGCCAAAATCGAAAACAAGGACGGCGTTAACAATATTGATGAAATTCTGCGGGTAGCGGACGGCGTTATGGTAGCAAGAGGCGATCTCGGCGTGGAAATCCCGATTGCGGAAGTACCCATTATCCAGAAACAGATTATCCGCAAGACCCGCAACTCTGACAAACCTGTCATCACCGCCACACAAATGCTTGATTCCATGATTAAGAACCCCCGTCCTACCAGAGCAGAAACAACTGATGTTGCCAACGCTATTTATGACGGTACAAGCGTGATTATGCTTTCGGGTGAAACAGCCGCCGGTGCTTTCCCTGTGGAAGCTGTCCGCACAATGGCAAACATCGCAGAAATCACCGAAGAAAACATCAACTATATCGACCGTTTCAATAAACTGGATATGCACGAACGTCCGGACGTCACCTCCGCCATTTCCCACGCCGCCTGTACGACTGCCCATGATCTCGGCGCATCTGCCATTATCACTGTTTCCAAGTCCGGCAAAACCTCCCGTATGCTGTCAAAGTACCGCCCGTCCTGCCCTATCATCAGCGGCACGCCGAGTGAACGTGTATGGCGGCAGACCAATATGTCGTGGGGCGTTATTCCTATCATGATCAAAGAAAAGGATAATACTGATGACCTGATCGACCATGTTATCACAACCGCACAGGAAAAGGGACTCCTGAACAACGGCGATCTGGTGGTACTGACGGCGGGTGTGCCGCTCGGTGTTTCCGGAACAACTAATCTTATGAAGGTACATCTTGTCGGCAACATTCTTTGCAGCGGTACAACGATTGTCAATGACCTTTCCTCACACGGTCATCTGTTGGTAGCCCACAGCGATCAGGAAGCCCTCGACAACTTCACCGAAGGCGAAATTCTCGTTATCCATGAAACCAACAATGCTCTCCTGCCCATTATGAGAAAAGCCGCCGGTATTATTACCGAAGTTGATGGTCTGAACTCTCATGCTGCCATTGTTGGTCTGGCACTGAACAAACCTGTCATTGTCGGTGCGGCAAACGCTACCTTACTCCTGAAAACCGGTACAAACTGCAATATTTACGCCGGAAAGAGTGTCGTTACCACCGCAACAACCAAATTCTGACGGCACGGAGCGGATCGCCATAACCGCTTTTTTCTGAAAATACAGCCTTCTGCTGTGCATGAGGGAGCAGAACGCAGAAAACAGACTGAACCAATGATAACAAGGTATCAGAGGTTCAGTCTGTTTTTATATGCCGGAAACAAGCAGCCATGCCGCCATTTTCTGCCGGTGGTTTTCCGTCTGAACGGAATCCGGCAGTTCTTTCCCGCTTTCAGTTTTCAATTTTGAAATAGTCGCTGAGAATTTTCTTGGCGGCACCGATGGCGGTGAAACTCTTTGCACCGTGTTCTACCATCACCGCAACAGCAATCTGCGGGTCGTCATAAGGAGCATAACAGATAAAATTGGCGTGGTCGGAACCATTGTTTTCAGCCGTACCCGTCTTGCCGGCAACTTTGATGGGATAATCCTGCAGCAGGCTGTAACTTGATGCCGCTGAAAGCATTCCATGCTGTACCGTCCGGAGATTTGCTGCACTGACTCCCATATCATCTGCCTGCTGGGGTTCGCTCTGATAAATGACTTCATCTGTCGCATATCTGACAATGCGGTCAACGACGTGTGTTTTCAGCCGTTTTCCGTTGTTTGCAATGGTAGCCGTATAGGTTGCCAACTGCAAAGGCGTGAACTGGTTGTCTGACTGTCCGATGGCGGCAGGTGAAACAAAACTCGAATACCATTGTGAACCCATCTGTTCGCTGAAAGCAGGCCCTGCCAGAGTTCCTGCACTTTCCAGCACTTCAACGCCTGTTTTGACACCCAGCCCGCACCGCTGGGCGTATTTGTCAAGACTGTCAATTCCCAGCAGACGACCCGTTTCAGCGAAAAAGACGTTGCAGGAATTGATTAAAGCGTGTTCCACATCCTGTTCCTGATGATAGCCCATACACCATAATTTCAGACCGCCTGTGGTATAAACGCCGGCGCAGCTGACAGAGGTATGCGGCGTAATTTTCTTTTCCTGCAAAGCAGCTGCGGCTGTCAGCGGCTTATAGGTGGAACCGGGTGTCAGCGCACCCATAAAAGCCCTGTCAAACAGCGGTACATCCGGGTCGGAGGCTAACTTCTCATAATCATCATAGTATTTCGACAGATCATAGCTCGGATAATTCGCCGCACAAAGCACCGAAAAATCCTTAACATTCAGCACCACGACAGATGCGCCCCTGCAGTCTGCGCCCATATTTTTATCACCGATTGTTCTGGCGTAATCATTGGCTTCCTGTACGGCTTCCTGCAGGGCTTTCTGTGCCGTCTGCTGAAGGTGTGCGTCAATTGTCAGATAAATGGAATTTCCCGGAGCAGTATCTACCGTTTCCACCAGACGGACATGATCGTTTTCATCTGCCTCATAGGTGCGGCTGCCTGCCGTTCCCCTCAGCTGCTGTTCAAACGCCGCTTCAATGCCGCTTTTGCCGATCTTGTCCGTATAAGCATAGCCTTCATCCCGATGTTCGGCATATTCTTCCTGCGAAATGAGTCCTGTTACACCGACAATATGCGGTGCCGCTGTACCGTTGCGGTAGGTTCTTACAGCAGACGCTTCTACTGTTACGCCTGCTGTATCGTGCATTCTTTCCGCAATGACCGCCATTGATTTTTCGCTGATGCCCCTTGCAAAAACATAGGGATTTGTACGGCTGTATCCGGTCTGTTCCATATGACAGCGCACACTGACAATACTTCTCTGCTGTTTTACGGGGTAGTCCTCGCAATGATAGCGTTTCACCAGCTGCGCCATACATTCCTCTGCTGTGGCGTAAGGGTTCATGTTCAGGTGTTCACGGTTTTTCAGGGTTTCAATCTCGTCCTGCTTCTTTTCGTCAAAATAATACTGCCCGTTCTCTTTCATCAGAACCGGCAGTTCATCTATCCACTTTTCACCGCACTGTTCCGTAATGGCCGCCAGCCGTACAATGATATCATTCAGCTTTTCGCTGTCTATAAACAGCTTATTCAGTACAACTTTGTAGCCCGTCAGGTTGACCGCCAGCTGTTCTCCGTTGACATCAAATATTTCCCCTCTGATCGCCTCTCCTGTAATGGTATAGGTTTCCTTATTGCCTGCGATATAGTTATACATTTCGGACTGTACGATCTGCCATTGCAGAAGTCTTGACAGAAAAATCGCCGCCGCAATGAGCAGCAGACTTTTGAGAAAAATCATTCTCGCTTTCATCAGATCACCCCAGCGGAAAATTATGTTGAGATTTTTTCCTGCACACAGAATGCAGGGTTCAGCGCTGTCCTTTTCTCACCAGCAGCGTCTGATTGATTGAATAATATACAGGCATCATTGCAAACGTGTACAGGATACGGGAAACATAGTGTTTCAGGAACATATAACCGCTGTCCGCATAGCCTGCAAAGACGTAGTAAAACAAAAACTGCATTGTCAGCAGCACAGGTATGACGATGCCTGCCATCAGCATGACCGTCAGCATACTTCTGCGGATATAGCCCTGATATGCCGTACTGACGGCAAAACAGGCAATCACAAGACCGATGACGTAAAAGCCGATCGGCCCGCTGTACGAACAGTCTGTCAGCAATCCGCAGACAACCGCTGAAACCATCGCCGGAATTTCCTTTTCAAAAACTGCAAAGGACAGCGCCAGCGGAATTAGCAGAACTGCTTTTCCTCCAAAGACCTCCGGCAGACAATACGGTGTTTCCTGCACAATCCACGTCAGCAGTATTTCCACCCCGTACAGCACGTACCGCAGAATACGCCCTTTACTCAATCCCATCATTTCTCCGTTTCATTGTTGATTTTCCTGTTTTTTACAGTACAGTTCCTCCTCAGTGTCTGCCTTTCCTGTAAAGTCTGTAATGATGACGGCAGAAGTAACCGTCCGGATATCCTCAAACGGTTCGATCACCGCTGCCGGCATTCCGCTGTATTCGTCCAATGCGGCAGTCTTTACCTTCCCTATCTTGATATTTTTCGGAAAAATGCCGCCGTAGCCGGACGTTACAACGATGTCCTCCTGCTGTATGGTATGCTGTGAAGAAAGGTTAATCATGCGGGTCAGACCATCATCTGCCATGACAGCACCGCCCGACAAAATCCCGCTGTCGCCTGTCCGCTTCACAACCGCACCGATGCCCGCATCAGGTGAAAGAATCGTGGCGGCTTTGCAGGATTTCGGAGATACTTCACATACCCAGCCCACTAAACCGTTTTCCGTCATAACGGGGTCATTCAGCTCCACGCCGTCACTGCTGCCGCGGTCAAGGGTAAATCCATAGAAATTCTCATTCGGATCACGTCCGATGACAACAGCCATCACAACCGAAAAATCACGATTTTCCCGCTTGATGCTGTAAAAGCGTTCCAGTTCTTCGTTTTCCCGCTTGATGTCATAGTAATTGACCAGCATATCATGCAGCCGGCGGTTTTCTTCTTTCAGGCGGCTGTTTTCCTGCTCTAATGCTTCTGTGTCTGCGGGCGGTGTCAGGGCTTTTCCGAGTGCATCTGTTCCTTTTGCGGTAAGCTGCTGTATGGGTGTCAGCAGGTAACTGGTCAGAAAATGGTTGATATAGCTGTTGCCCGATGACACCAACGCCGTAATCAGAAAGAATATCACAATTCCCGTCAGTATCCTGAACGCTTTTCCTGTCAGCACCCTTCTCAATCCAAATCGCCTCCGATGTATGCGACTGTCTGCCGGAGTATTTTATGCACTCCGTTTCTTTTTATGGGGAGAAGTCAGACGATCCAGACGGCGGCCCGCACCGTCAGCCACACAGTCCAGCGGACTTTCTGCGATATGCACAGGCATTCCCGTTTCCTGTGCAATCAGATGATCCAGACCTCTCAGCAGTGCCCCTCCGCCCGTCAGCGTAATGCCGTTGTCAATAATATCTGCCGAAAGTTCCGGCGGTGACTGCTCCAGTGTCGTTTTTATCGCTTCAACAATGATCGACAGCGGATCTGCCAGCGCGTCCCGCACCTCTGAGGCGGACAGCATAACATCATTCGGCAGTCCGTCTATCACGTTCCGCCCCTTGATCTGAATGCTTCCCTCGCCTTCATACGGAAACGCCGAGCCGATCTGGATTTTGATTTCCTCCGCTGTACGTTCCCCTATCACAAGGTTGTATTTTTTCTTGACATACTGAATGATGGAATCATCGAACTTATCCCCTGCTACCCGTACAGAACACGCCGTTACAATATCGTCCAGCGATACAATGGCTACTTCAGACGTACCGCCGCCGATATCTACGATCATACTGCCCGTGGGAGCTTCTACCGGCAGCCCTGCGCCAATCGCCGCCGCCATCGGTTCTTCTATCAGTTCCACCTGCTTTGAGCCTGCCTGCCGTACAGCATCCTCTACTGCACGGCGTTCTACTTCTGTACAGCCGGAAGGAATACAGACAATGACTCTCGGCTTACAAAAGGCAGATGCCCGCACCACTCTTTTGAAAAAGCGGTTCAGCATGGTCGCCGTAATGTCAAAATCTGCAATAACGCCATCTTTCAGCGGGCGCACCGCTACAATAGAACCAGGGGTTCGCCCGATCATTTCTTTCGCTTCCTGACCAACCGCCAGAACACTCTCAGAACGGACATCTACCGCTACAACAGACGGTTCCCGCATGACGATTCCTTTATTTTTCATGTAGACCAGCGTATTGGCTGTTCCGAGGTCAATTCCTATATCCCTTGAAAACATTCCCCTTATACCCCTTTCAAAGTCATGAGTGAAGCGCTCACTTTCCGTTTTCCTGCGGTCAACCAAACACATTATAGCCGTCAGAAAAGCGATTCTCAACAAAAAATTGTCAGATTTTCGACTTCTACCTTCGGGGTAAAAAACACAGCGTTCCCGCTCTGTTTTTTGTCAATATCGTGAATATTTCCGACTCCTTCCGACTTCTTTCACAGCTTTCCGCTTGAACCGAAGCCGCCTGCTCCTCTTTCTGTTTCACCCAGCGACAGCGCTTCGACAAATGACACACACACAACGGGCATAATGACCATCTGCGCTATCCGCTCATTCGGCTGGACAGTATAGGGCTGATCCGATACGTTGCACAAACCTACACAGATTTCTCCCCTGTAATCGCTGTCTACTACACCCACACTATTGGATAAGGTAATGCCATACTTGACACCCAGACCGCTTCTTGCAAACAGAAACGCCGCCATGCTGCTGTCGGGCAGTTCAATAGCAATGCCGGTGGGAATCTTTGCCAGTTTGCCGGGCGCAATCGTTACCGGTTCTTCTATACACGCATACAGATCCGCACCCGCTGAACCTTCTGTTGCTCTTTTCGGCAGTACTGCCTGTTCTTTCAGCTTCTTTACCTTTACTGTTGTATTACTCATTGCATTCAGACTCCTTTGATTCATTCCGACTGTTTTCGGTATTTTTTACCATCTGCATCAGATTCAACTTTTCAACTCAACAGATTCCACTATTCAACACCTCGATAGTATAATCCGCGAGTAATCGGGCTTTTCAGGGCTGTTTCACTGTTGAAAGCCTGTAAAATTTCCCCAGTTTCAACAGAGTTTTCAACACTGAAGCGCAGAACCGCAAAATCTGCTCCCGCAATTTCACGCTTTCTTTCCGCAAGGGACAGCGGTACACTGTTCAGCACTTCCGTACAGCTGCCGTATTCCTGCAGAGGAAAACGCATTCCCTTCCTGTCCTGCAGGAAAGCATCTTTATGACCATTTCTGGCATTGCCGGCAGGATTGTTGCGGGTCAGCATCAGCGGCAGACGTCCCCCTGCTATCACTCCCAAAGGCAGTTTTCCGCCTAAAGATGCGATCTGCTCCAGCGTTAGCTCAAATGATACTTCAAAATCCATCAGTCCCCATCGCTCCGCCTGCTCCACAGCCGCTGTATTGGTAATGTTCAGCCCGAAACCGCCGTGAAT
>CADCQO010000306.1 GCA_902803585.1 uncultured Ruminococcus sp. | reverse complement strand
TAAACCGTCTTCTGCTGTGACTTATGACATCTGTGTGAAGGTAAAGGACAGTACCGGTACAATTGCCAAGAAATACTTTAAAGTTATTGTAAAATAATCACCTTTTCCTCCTGAAAGAGCGGTCCCCTGCAAGTTATCTGAATACTTGCAGGGGATCGTTCTTGTTTTTTCTGTGAATCAAACAGTATCGGAATAACTGCCGTTTTTGTTCATTTCGCCTGTCAAAAGGTGCTATTGCTGCCCGAACAGGAATATGTATTATGGAATGCCGGCAACCTGCAATACAAACGAAAGAGGTTATCACACTATGGAAAATACAACTGCTGTCAACGGCAGAACCTACTATGTAACAAAGAGCAGTTTTTGCGGGATAGAGGTAACGGAATATATGCCCGTCCGCACAAAACAGGAAGAGAAAGAGCATGATGAAGCAATTACAGCAGATATTTGTTTCAATGTTCTGACACAGTACAGAACCGTTAGTATACCGTGCCGCTGAGGAATGTTCTGATGGTAGCAATTTATTGCAGACAGTCAGTTGATAAAAAGGACAGTATTTCCATTGAACAGCAGAAGACAGCCTGCTGTTATCTGGTGGGTAATGAGGCATATACCGTATTTTCAGATAAAGGCTTTACGGGAGCCAATACTAACCGCCCCGCCTTTGAAAAAATGATAAGATCGGTGAAATCAGGAAAAATCAAAAGGGTGATAGTTTATAAGGTAGACAGAATCAGCCGTTCGCTGATGGACTTTGTGAGCATTTACAGCCTTTTTGAAAAACATCAGGTGGAGTTTGTATCATGCAGTGAGCAGTTTGATACTTCTACGGCAATGGGAAAGGCAACGCTGCAAATAATTATGGTTTTTGCAGAGTTGGAGCGCAGCATGATACAGAAGCGGGTCAGGGATAATTTTTATGAGCGGGCAAAAAAAGGATTATTTCTGTCAGGAAAAGCGCCGTATGGTTTCAGCAAAATTCCCGCATCAATAGACGGCATACGAACGCACCAGCTTTCACCCGATATGGAACACCCCGAAAAGCTGCAGATTGTACAGCGGATATATGAAGATTACCGGCGGTACAGAAGTCTGGGAAGCATTGCAAAGCAACTGAACGATAAAGGAATTCTCACAAATCGTGGAAAACCGTTTACAGCGGTATCTGTCAGCAGGATACTGCGCAATACGGTTTATGTCCGTGCAGATGCAGATGTGTATGATTATCTGAAAGCAAAGGGTGCAACACTGAATCAACCCATTGATGATTATAAAGGCATTTACGGCTGTACGGTTTATGGCACACGCAAAGGAAAAACAACCAAGAAATTCACAGATCTGAAGGGGGAGTATGTTCAGCTGAATCAGCATGAAGGCATTATTCCATCGGCAGAGTGGCTGGCGGTGCAGCATGAACTGGACAAAAACAAGCCCGTAAGCAACAGCGGAAAGGGCAAAAATACATGGCTGACAGGTCTGACAAAATGCCAATTCTGCGGAAAGGGTATTTCCGTTGTCAATGGTCAGCGGAACGGCAGGCGATATATGAACTGCGGAGGGAAAAAAGAGCATAGCTGTCAGGGCAGAAAAAAAGCGATGACTTTTGACGATCTGGAATTGGCTGTCAAAAACGCCCTGCTGACACGCATTACAGCCTTTCGCTTTACGCCCGTCGGACAAAGGTGTGATGTTACAGCAGAGGAAAACGCCTTGAAAATACAGCTGATAAAGAACCGTGAAGAAATCGGAAAACTGACGGCAAAAGTAGCAGAGGCTGACAAAACATTGATGAAATATATCAATGAACGCATACAAAAACTTGATGAAGAAAGCAGACAGATAAAATCAAGGCTTGCCCGTTCTGCGTCAGATAATTTGCCGGAATTTGATGCAGTGATGCTGAAACAAGCGCTTACAGACTGGGAAAGCCTGTCGTTCGATGCCAGAAAGCTCACTGCACAGGCATTTATTGAGAAAGTTATTATCGGTGACGGCGAAATAGGAATTTTTTACAAGTAAACAGTGCAGCGATACCGTCCATAGATATTCATTGCTTTTTATAGACAGACAGTTTATGCCTGCTGTCGCACAGAGCCAGAAATACGTCTTTCGGACTGCCGATATCCTGCTGACTGAGCTGTTTTTTCAGCCATGTTTCGTCCAGTCCCATTCTCTGAAGATTTTCACGCAGAATTCTCCCGTCCATGATAACTTCAACGTTGATTTCGTCCTTTTCGGGAAAGATTCCCAAGTCTATGGGCTGAACAGGACGCTTTGTGCTGACAGGGAGAATCGTCAGCTTGCCGTTATACTCGTAGACAGCAACAGAAATATCATCAATGTTGAAATAGCCCTCCTGACGGCACAAAAGCAGAAATTCGCTCAGATCCAACTTTGCTTTTTTCATATTTTCACGGAAGAGCTTACCTCCGTTCATAATGATAGTGGGTGTTCCGTTGATATACTTTCTGGATTTGGGAAATTTTCGTGTAATAAAACTCAGCATGACCGTGACCAGACCAAAGACTATCATTGCAATGACCGGTTTCCACCAGGGCTGATCCAATGTAGTGGCGAATTCTGCACCAATAGACCCCAGTGTAATACCTGTGATATAGTCGAACAGTTCAAGCTGAGATATCTGTTTGTGACCAATCATTTTTGCAATGACAAACAGTATCAGTGCCGAAAACAGCGAGGCAATGACAACTTTCAAGATTTCCATACAATCCCTCCATAATAATATTATGCACGGTTTTTGTACAATGTATTCCGTACCGCCGGACGTATAAACGGTAAGAAATCTGCATAGTATCTTTCGGGAGGGATAAATATGTGGCAAAACAGACGCCCCGATGCGAGGGCTGTCATAAAAGGCGGGAAAAAATTTGCACCTGTCTGCGGACAGGTATTATTTTATCAGACAAGAAACGGTGTCATTGTACACGCATCGGTTTCACGTTTGCCGGATACAAAAGCGATGTTTTACGGTTTCCATATCCATGAAGGCGAAAGCTGTGAAGGGGAAGGTTTTCCGAAGACAGGAGGCCATTACAACCCTGAAAAACAGCCTCATCCGTTACACGACGGCGATATGCCGCCACTGCTTTCCTGTTCAGGTAATGCCTATATGGAATTCAGAACAGACCGTTTCAACGTGCGGGATATCATCGGAAAAACGGTCGTGATACACGGCGGAACAGACGATTTCCGCACACAGCCTTCAGGAGATGCAGGAGAAAAAATCGCTTGCGGTGTCATCAGACGGGGATAAAAAAGTTCCGTATGACCATACTAATCACGAGGGGATAAATATGGCAAAGCAGGGAATGAAGCGACCCGAAAGAACCCATACCAAGCCGGAAAACACCGCTGCTGCTGTACCCGAAATACAGGGTAAAGCGAAACGAGGCAAGGAAAAAGCTGCTCCTGTCATTGCAGGAACAAAAGCACCGTCACAAAAGGTTTTTCACACAACACCCCACCAGACGGAGCGAACAATATCTGATGCTTATCCGGTAATTGATAATGATCTGGCAAGAGATAATATAGAAAATGATATACCAGCGGCAGATTTACAGGATATTTGACATGACAAAGGGAATTTAAAAACCAGAAATCCCATTGACAGGAAAGAGATTGCCCCAGATAACGGACAATCTCTTTCCTGTCATATTTTATGTGAATATTGAAATGTACCTTTAGACCACAGACAGCAGATATTTACAGAATTTTTTCTGATATTGATACTTTAGTTTCTATCAAGGATAATATTGTACAACAAAAAATGTGCCTGAAATCTTTATTTATTATTTATAGTGAATATTTTGATGAGTGGAAAATATATAAAAAAAGCTATCTCGCTTATTGAATAATTGTGTAATTACCTATTTAAAAAATAAGAGTTTTGACTTGAATATACTGCCGTTACCATGTACAATAAGTAGTGTACAAACAATATAAAATTGTTTAATTTAATTGTGTAGTATTTCCAAAAATGTGATTATGTTTATTAACGGTTTATAGTTTCAGAACGATGATTGTTTGTATGCGAACAGGAGTGGCATTTTGGTAAAATACTGCTATTTTAACATTATTGTAACAGGAAGTGATAAGAATGAATCAGCACAAATTATTACACATGGTTTCGGTTGTATTGGTTGTGGTTCTGCTGTTTAATATGGCAGTACCTGCTATGGCACAGGAAACGGATCATACAGTCAGTCAGGGAAATCAGACAGAAAATCCGCTGACGGCTGATTATGTAGTGCCTGATTGGGAAGAGGATGCAGACTCACCATTAGTAAAATCTGCGAAACCGTCTGTATATCGGAGCGGAAAAATATTGATTTATCATTACAGTCAGCTGCTGATGGTAGGAAGTGGTGTGCCTGTAACAGATGCCGATTATATTGTTAATCGGCTGGGGGAAGGAGAAAGGATATTTTCCGCTGACGGGAACCCAGTAGTGTACGGATTGAACTGTGAGTATCAGATTGTACAGGATATTACTCTGCCCAGACATACCGGCTGGCGGATTCCTGACAATTTCACCGGCGAAATAACTGGAAATTTTTCTGCGGACGGTTCTTCACTGTATTCTGAAGAGAATGACACGATTTATCTCTGCAATCCTTTGCAGCTGGCAGTCATGACGATGGACGATGCCGATTACCAGCCTGTGATGAGCGGAGATACAGATACCTCAACTTTTGGCACAGGTACTGTGATATATCCGGACGGAGAGGAAAACTATCTGACATACAGCGGAAAGCACAATTATGTTATTGCAAAAGGTTTTTCCTCAGATCTGACAAACAGGTCTGTTTCGGTGCGTGTACAAAACAGGGGTGCACCGCTGAGAGCAGCCGCTTCCCAGTATGACGGCAGGGATTTTCAGGGGCAGGTTATCAAAAAGCTGAATGACGGCAATGATACCTATATACTGATAGGCAATCAGGAACAGCTTCGGGCAATCGGTACAGATAAAGATGTATTTTCAGCGGTTTATCAGACAGATTATCAGGTTACAAACGGATACGTTCTTGATACGGACGATAATGGCAGACTAATTCAGTTATACGGAGGAGATGCAGACTTATCGGAGGAACATAACGGCTACAGAAACTATGGCTTTCAACAGATCAATAAAACCCAGCCAGCCAGATACTATGTGGGTGTAAATCAGGAAACAGGACAGCCTTATACCGATGCAGCCCACGCCTCTTTAAATAAAGACAGTCCTACAGGGAGCTGGAAAACTGGCGAAAAATACACTAAAACGGCGAATTATATTATTTTCCGTGACATTGATTTGGGAGGACAGACGGCTCCGTGGACACCTTTAATGTTCAGCGGCAGTATGACGGGAGCTATCGCAGAAAATGGCGAAAAAATCTGGGATAGTGGTGACAACGCAATTACGGCAACAAGACGGGCTGTTATTTCCAACGTATATGTCAATCAGAACCAGCCGATTGAGGTCAACAAATACATTGGCATCGGCTTTTTTGCGACTGTGACCAATGAAATCAATCAAGCAAATATAGGTGTCAGTGCAGGTACAGTTAAAGTAAAGAATCTGGAGCTGAATCAGGTTGAGATACATAATACTGCGACAACCGCCCAACAAACCCAGACAATATTAAGTGCTCTGACAAGCGGGCTGGGCTGGCTGGTGGGCGGATTACTTGATCTGACAACAACAGCCCTTTCTTTCGGCAGTATGCATTTATCATTGAAGGATACACTGGAACAATTGCTGAATGCAAGAGTAAACGATCCAAGCATTTATTCAACAGGGGCTTTTGCAGGAAGAATTGTCGGAGATGTAGAAATAGACAACTGTTCCGTAACGGGCAGCGTAACAGTAGAGAACCACAAAAACAACACAGGCGGTTTTGTCGGCTACACTAACGGTGTTACGGAGTACAGCGGATTATCACGGATTTTGGGCCTTGTCACAAATGTACTGGCTTCTTTGCTGAATGTTATTCCAGGTCTTGGTCTGGGGGATTTGATTACAATATTGCTTGAGAACGCCCTGCCTTTAAAAAATCTTATTCCTACGGGATATCTTGAACCGCATATTATCGACTGTACCGCAGAAAATCTCAGCGGCACGATCGGTCAGACCAATACCAACTGCAGCGGCGGATTTGTGGGTTTGCAGATAGGCACACAGATAGAAAACAGTTACATCAAAAACAGCACCTACACCATTTCGGCAGATAATTACGGCGGTGGTTTTGCCGGTCTTGAACGTGATGCGGAAGTCAAGGGAACACTTGAAGGTCTGGGTGTGGACTTGCTTGATGTGACACAGATCATTTCGCAATTGAATGATATGAATAACTTTCAGACGCAAAGTCTGCTGAAAGATTGCCGTATAGAGAATTCTGCCGTTACAGTAAACGGCGGACATTATCTTGGCGGGTTCACAGGCGCACAGGCGGCGAGCTATGCGATTGATTGTGATATCACAGGCACTGTCAGCCATACGCTGTCTGTCAGCGGTACGGGAAACAATATCGGAGGATTTTCAGGTCAGTCAACGGTGGGCTGGTTCAGCAGTATCGGAAAAAATGAATCCGCCGACAACAGTCTTTTATCCGTTGTCCGCCAAATCGGAACGAACCTTTTGTCATCTGATGCAGGATCAAATCAGAAGCTGCTGTCGCTGGTGGGTCTTGTGCCATCGGCTATCATGGGCTGTCAGATAGATATGAATACGTTCAGTGTATCGGGCGGCGGCAGTTATGTCGGCGGACTTGTAGGCAGAGGACAGGGGCTTTACCTGACAGAGTCCTCAGCGGAGTATATGGGTAAGCTCGCTTATTGGGATGAAAGCGACCTGACAGAAAAAACAGAGCGTGAGAACTATCTGAAAAATCTGGAATCTGTTCTGGCGGGCGGTAATTATGCCGGCGGTATTGCAGGAGAAATGGAAACGGTAAGTCTGGCGGGTGTTCTTGACGGTGCGCTCAGTGCAGGCAGCTTTGTCAGCTTTCATGTCAGCAAAGTAACCGCAGAAGGAGTGGACGAAGGTTATACTGTTGTTTCTTACGGCACAGCTTCCAATACACAGGGCGATTATGCAGCGGGCGGTTTCGGCATGGCTTTCGGCGGAACAATTGACAAGGTTCATTTGCGAAAGATACAGAAAGCTGAAGCAGCCAATAATAAAGCCGCCGGTTTTGTCGGTGCGGCAGGACCCGGTGATCTGGTGAGTTCAGGCGGTCTGACAATCAACCTCTTAGGTCTGAATAATGTGATCAACGTCAAGAACCTTTTGTCGATAGGACAGGGAGTTCATGTCAAAATATCGGATTCAGACGTTACAGGCATTGACGAAGGATTTACCGTTGAAGCAAAGGGCAGCGGACACACTAACTCCGGTTATCAGTACACGGCAGCGGGCTTTATCTCACAAAGCAACAGCACCGAGATCATCAATTGTCATACGGATAAACTGAAATGGGTCAGGGCGGCTGCTGTACAGGGATACAGCGGCGGCTTTGTCGGCACATCGCAGACAGGCGGTCTGGCAGATGTTTCCGATGTTGACGGCATAAAGACCCTTCTGAGTATTGAAGGAGGACTTTTACATGCCGTCAGCTATCTGATACCCTCTTATACTAACTGTACAGTGACATTTGTAGACGGCGGTTATGTAGATGCTGACATCGCAGGCGGTTTTGCTGCAGATATGCAAAGCGGTACAACAGACAATTCAACCATTGCCACAGTCGATGATCCTGACGATCCCAAATGGACGAAAACGATGTCGGAACTTTATGATCCTGATGCTGTCCGTCCTACTGGAGATTTAGAAAAGCAGTTTGCAGTCTTTAACATTGACAGCGTAAGAGGACGGACTTACGGCGGCGGTTTTGGCGGAAAAGTTCGTTCAGGCGCGCTGGCTGGTTCAACAGGCGGTATCTCGATACTGAACGACTCCTCTTTAAGTATAGATGTCACCGATTTGTTAGGTGTCATCAATGCCTATGTTCCGTTTGTCAGACACGCCGGTGTTTATTCTCTGAACGGCTTTACCGTAACAGCTTCCGAAATACGCACAGATGACCCCTATTCGGGCAGTGCAGGCGGTTTTATAGGTTTTGCCAGCGGTGCGCAGATATCCCATAGTGACGTGTACAGATTGAAGCACACAAATGTAACACCTCCCGAAGATCTGGAAGGCGTTCCGGGTTCGTCCTATTTTGACAATACCAAAAGCACCTATGCGGTAGTGGGAGGTCATTATGCCGGCGGCTATGTCGGTGATATGGATATAGGCGATGCAGCCAGTGTCGGCAGCGGTCTGAAAATTCTTAAAAATAACATACAGCTCACAAATATCCTTTCTGCTCTCAGCGTTGTAGTCACGACAATTGAACATTCCGATGTACAGGGAGCGGGCGGCGGTTTCTCCGTCATATCTGACGGAACAGATGCAAATGGAAAGGTCGGAATGGCAGGCGGCTACGCAGGAGCGGTTTACGGCGGCCACATTCAGAACTCGCACTGTAAAAATTTCTATTATATCATCGGACAGCAGATGGCAGGCGGCTATGTCGGCAATATGCAACCGGGCAATGTGGCTAATCTGCTTGATGACGGCAGTGTACTGAGCAATCTTATTGACCTTGACTCCAGTGTTGCATCATTGGTGGAGGACTTTATCCCCACTATCCGCAACAGTACAACCGCCTGCGTACCCTGCGGCGGTGCAGTAAGAGCGCAGGCGGCTTCTGATCAGGGTCATCAGAGAGGCTGTGCAGGTGGTTACTGCGGTCATAATGAGGGCGGTCATATCTGGGGACTGAACGATGCGACATGGAAAGACCAGAATGACGGCAAGGACCCTATTACGGGGCTGACAGTTACCAATCTGCTGACGGGTGAAACGGATTATAATATCGGCAGATATACCGGTGAACAGCACATCAGCACAGCATGGCGTATCCGCTCCGTTTACGGATACGAATATGCAGGCGGTTTTACTGGATATATGGAGAGTGCAGATACAGCCGATACAGGCAATATCAAACTGCTGGGCGGTCTTATCAAGGTTGACAATATTTTGAATGCACTTTCAGCTGTCTATCCTACCGACAAACACACGGCTGTTTATGGTCCCCTGAGAAATATGGATACAGACATATGGAACACATGGGTAAGGTATATCGGCCAATACGGCGGGTATGGTATAGAACTTGCTCATGAAGGTACAGTAACAACACAGACAGAGCTTGACGAAAAACTTTCAAAATACATTTACGGCTGTAATGTAGCGGCAGGCAGAAGTGTACACGAAACCATGCTGATTACCGAAGGTGGTATAGCGGGCGGTTACATCGGCTATATGGTGACGGGTGTCATATCTGACGGACAGACTTATGATATGAAACATATCCGTGCGATGCGCAGTGCCGGAGGGTATGCCGGAAAAATGAAGTCAGGCGGTGCAGCGGAGTTCGGAAATACAAATATTCTCGGACTTAACCTGAATGTAGGTTCACTTGTACAGGCGGTACAGGTTTTTGTACCGACTATCCGGAGCGGCACGGTACACGGCTGGCAGTCAGGAATGACAGTAACAGCTTTCGGAACAGATTTTATTCATCACTGCGGCTATGCAGGCGGCTATGTGGGCAGTGCTTACGGTGCGCAGATATGGGGCGACAAAGGTGTTAATGACGGAGAAGCAACCGGCTGTGATGTAACGAATCTCCGTTTTGTCAGAGGAACCAATGCCGTAGGCGGTTATGCCGGAATGTCAACAGCCGCATCGGTGGCAGACGTGAACACCAACAGCTCAAAAGGCTTTTTGCAAAAGGTACTGAATTCTCTGATATCTACCCCCAGCAATCTTGCTTCGGTATTGCAGGCAACCATCACAACAATCCGACGGGCAGAAGTAAACCCCGATAATGAAAATTACGGGTTTATTGTCGAGGGCATCAACAGCAAGCCGAGATTTGCAGGCGGTTTTGCAGGTTCTCTGGAAGCGGCGGTTATCGGCAGCCGCAAGGGAGAAAGTCGGATTACTGTAAATGGTGTGCGCGGTGTTTATGGTAAATATTATGCAGGAGGCTTTGTGGGTCTGGCAGACGTAGGCAGTGTTGCTTCGGTTTCTTCCACAGAGGCAGAAGGAGGCGGCACAAGCATACTCAGCCTGATAAAGGCAGGCAGCGTTGATGTATTGGACGTATTCCGCACATACATTTATTATTCTGATGTCAGCGGTGTAGAAGAAGGTATGATTGTAAGGGCAAGTGTTTCGGCACCGGAGGGCATTCTCAGTGAAACACGCTATTCAGGCGCTGCGGGTGGTTTTGGCGGCGGTGTGATGAATGGTTCTGTAAAAAATTCAAATGTTACCAACCTGAACGCAGTATCAGGTCTTAATTACAGCGGCGGTTTTATCGGACACATGGGCAAGAACGGTGCAGTCGATGTTGACAGTGCGGCGGTTTCGGGATTGCTTGGTTTAACAGCAGGTGTTCTGGATATTTTCGGCACAGTTGTGGATTATTGCAGCGTAACGGGAATAGAAGCAGGCTTTGTGGTATCATCTTCCAGTGGCGCACAGCCAATTGCAGGCGGTTTTGCAGGTTACGGAGATGTTTCCCAGATAAAGAACAGCACCGCTGGCAGTTTAAAGCAGGTTTACAGCGATGAGATAGCCGGTGGCTTTATCGGAAAGACCAACATGAATTATCTAATAGAAGTAGAAGCAGATTCTCCTCTGGTACAGATCATATTAGGTATCCTTAACAGCCTGCTGAAAATTCTTCGTGTTCATCGTCTGGAAGAAATTGACCTGCTGAACACGGATAATTTGCTTTCATCTCTCGGCATTACTAATCTTTTGGGCTTGAAATTGCTCAGTGATGGTGATTTGCTTTATGTCAACCTGTTCGGTCTGAGAGTCGGTGTAACGATTCTGGACAGGAGCGAGGACGGAAAAACGGGAACGGCAGTTGTCACAATAGGTGATTCCAGTGTAGCACTGCCATACAATGAGGACGGCATTGACACCAGTACCCAGAACGCAGAAGCAGTTGTCAACCTGATCAAGGGTAACCGTACACGGGTAAGCAGCTGTTCCGTTACGGGTATTGATATAGGTTATGATGTCTATGGCGGCGGCGCGTCCGATACAACTGACGGCAGCGGCACAAACGGCTGTGCAGGCGGCTTTGTAGGATATAATTACGAGGGAAAATTTTCCGATGATACGATGATATATTGTGACGTAGTGCGTGGCACAGCTAAAAAAACCGGACCCTTCAGCGGCGAAACTTATCTGAAATCGGTTTATAGCTTCAATACACTTGAGTCTATCGAAGGCGGCAATAACAGATATTCTGTCTATCGTGAAACGGAACTGACTTATGCCCTTACAAACTCTCACGAGCAAATAGGAAATACAGCTGTTGAGGATACAGGTACTTCCACAACATATAACCGGTTTGATGTGGTTTATCTCACTCCGCCTATTGTTCCGAATCAGAATGAAACATATGATAAAATATTTGAGAAATGGAAGGACGCTAAGCTGGCTTCAGATGCTTCAGGCACAGGTGAAACAAACATTGATGTTTACAAAAGCAGTGCCAAGGCTGTACTGATGCTTGACACGCCCACTCAAAAGAATCCTGAAAGTCTGATTCCGCAGCCGGAAGAAATACAGGATGTCTGTTCCGAAACCATTCGGTTCACGATTCACAAAATCTGGAATGACAATGACAATGCAGAGGAAAAGCGGCCTTTATTTATCCGTGTACGCCTGACACAGCACTGGCTGAATCCGGACGGAACCAAATACATGGAGGGAAATGTTCCAAAGAAGGAAATTTATCGTGATAAACAGGTTATTCCCGATATGGATACAGGCGGCTGGTTCACACTTGCGCAGAACGTTCACGGCCATCAGGACACCGCAGTATGGACACGGGTGATAGAAGGACTCCCTGTCATAGCCTATCAATATGATGAACAGACAGGCGAGATACTGACAGATCCGGCAACCGGAGAAAAAATTGTTGACCATTATTACACCTACACGGTAGAGGAAGATGATATAAGCGGTTACATCTCAACCATTGATGATGAGGAATCAGATACAGCGGCGCTGATTACCAATATTCCCGGCGATAAGATAACGCTGAAAAAGACAGACAGCACGACCCTTGCAGCGATCACATCTTCCAGAGCCACTTTCTATCTTCTGAGATTCGCGCAGATGACGGCACAGGAAATGATGGAGAACGACACGATATTGAAAAATGCTGACACATTAGAGGATCTTGCGGAACGATACGAAAAAGCCTATGGTCCCTATCAGACAGATGACAGCGGCAAACTGATAGTTTCCGAAAATGATATGACAGATATCAACAATGACTTTGGAAATTATGTATACTTTTTCTACGAAGTGCAGGCACCCTATGGTTACGAGCGGGATAATTCGCTTACCTATAAAGATGCCAACGGCAACACCCGGAATAAGTTTTTTACTGTCAGCGGTGACGTTGCCATTGCTTATCCCAATGTGCGCAAAACGGCGTACGTCAATGTTTTTAAGACCAACCAAAATGGCGGCGGGCTTCTGGGAGCGGTATTTGAGTTGTATTTCAAAGAAAATATCATTCCCCCGACCTATACTTTCAATGACCCGTATGTCACACCCACACCAGAACCCAGTATTGAAGCAAACAGCAATACACTCCAGATTCCCCAACCGGCGGAAGGCAATGTCAGCGAAACAAAAACCTATCACTATACTTACACTTATCAGGCGGAGTCTGCACCGTCAGCCGAAGAAAAAAACTGGATTCTTCCCCGAACAGACAATGACTATATTTATTTCCGTGATTATAACGAAGGTACAGCGGCAGAATGGGACGATGTCGAAAATAGGGAGAAAAACCGTAAATATTGGCTGTACACCTATCTTGGAGATAATGATCACGGGCAGATACTGGAAATTGACTATAATCACGATTACTGGTTTGCGGCACAATTCAGCGGAGCAGGCAAACAGACAGTAGAATATGCTGTCTGGGAGCGCTTTGTTGATGATACAGTGGGCGATATGAATACGATTGTCTGGAAGATACAGCCCCCTGACGGCTACAATAAAGTAAGGTTTTGTCTTTACAAGAATAATAACTGTGTCAGAACCACAAAAGAAATTGAGTTCCAACTGGGTGATATTTTCCATAAAAACGGCTGGGGAGAAATTTACAGGGAGGAATACGGCAATCGCTGTTATTTTAATGTTCCCGTGATAAAAGAAGCCAACTGGTCAACCTACTATAATACAGGCGCTCCCGCCGATAAGCGTATGGCTGCCGCCTCATCGCTGAAACAAGCCGACCGCTACACGCCCACTCAGCAGAAGATTATTTTCCATTGCAACAGCCATGAGGTATGGCATAATATCCATATCGAGTTTTTCAGACAGCAAGGCGAAAATTATGTTCCTGTGGGGCAGTCTTTTCCAGGCTACATGATGGAACCATATGCCTATGCGGGCAGCGATTACCGCCTGAATCACTTCCTGACATATGAGCTGACGATTCCCGTTGATGCGACCCATTTCCGTGTCAATAACGGCATTGACCTCAGTTCTGTCAAAGGTTCATTCAGCGTGGAAAGTGCCGGCCAGTCCCCTTATGCCTACCGTTCGGAGATAACGGAACTTTTCAGCAGCACCAATAAGAACGGGCGCAAGAATTACGGCAACTATTTCAGGCTGAATGGTGATAAAGCTGATGTAGACAACATTTCTGCTGTTCTTCTGACGACATGGGACAACTATACACAATACGGCGATAAATGGAACGAAACCTACACAGCAGACAGTGTTGAAAGCGACTATGACTATATCTATTTTGAGAAACCGGACGACTGGAACGACCATGTATATGCTTACTTTTACGGCGGAGGCGATTTGCGCAGGGACAACTGGCAGAGAGCCTGCTATTCTGTATGGCCGGGCATTGCACCGGCGGCAAGTGATTATACCACAGACGGCGGTATACAATATCACTCGGACATCTACACTTATACTTATCAGAATAGTTTGTATGGCTACGGGAATACCGTTCCTGATGCTCATATTGCCGATGCGCCCGAAAGCACTTTTACAGATGCCGGCGGAAAGGTAGTCTATAAATTCAGGATTCCTCTCGGTGACCGCAAAAATTACAGCAAGGTTATTTTCAATGATGGACTCATCAGCAAAAACGGCGGTCATGAAACGGGTGTCATTACTTACAGTGCAGGCTACCTATACAAATCCAACGGCAGTTCGGCACAGCACTATGAAAACAAGCCGACCGTTTCTTATCAGCAGCGCGGTGATCGCCTTTGTATCAAAAATACAGCCAACTGGGATGATATCCACATCATTTTCTATGATGAAGACGGCACACAGATATTGCAGGGCGGTAAGGGTTATATAATGAAATACTCCGGTCAGCAGGACAACAAACAGTATTTTAGCATACCCATACCATCTGCTGCCGCAAAATTCTCGCTGAACACTGGCTGTAACAGCTATTCGAACAGCACAGGAATACAAACCTATCGGAAAACACCCATTTATGATATCCTCCGAAAGGTTGACGCAGGTTATGCGGACAATACCAGAGCTGACTACACGAAGGACGGTATGGTATTTGAACTGACCGCAGACGGTACGAACGGTATACTGTCCAGAACGTCACCGGATTTTCTCATGTCTGTTGACGTGCAGACACATACAGAGGGAACAGCACAGCAGGATAGTCAGATCGACTATGAAAAACGGGGTGATGTGCTGTATATCCGCAATACAGCCGGCTGGACAATCGGACAGCCCGATATATCAGGCAGCGGCGGAGGAAAGATTGTATTTTATGATGCGGATCACCAGCCCATTCGTGCCGCTGCATCAAATGTAAGCGGAAACGGCACTTATACCCTCATACAGACCATTGAAGAGAGTGCGGAACAGTCAGAAGCGAACACGGGTTCTGCTGGTAATTCAAAGGAATGGTACACCATTGAGATTCCCCGTGATGCAGTTTCCTTCAGGCTGACCGCTCCGCAGCCCACGGGGGAATATCCCGTCTATCCGCTTGTCAGCAGCAATACAGGCACAAGTGACAGCCGTACAACGGGCGGTATGTACTATGAAACCAGCGGTACAGACAGCCTTTCTTTGTTGTGGCCGACTTTCCACTCCAATGCGCCGGATACTTCAGATGAGATATTTTCTGCTGAAGCCGACAACGGTCAGCGGGGAGATACGCTGTACATTGTGTGTGCTGATAAGAGCAGCTGGAATCATATGACTGTCACCTTCTACGATGCGGATAACGTACCGATACCAAATGTAAATGGTGATACAGCGATTTCGGCAAAAGAACTGGGAACTCTTTCCTTCGCATCAGGAGGAACAGCACCGATTGACGGTGTAAGTACCTCAGAAGCTGATGCAGCGGGAACATGGTTCAGAGCAGCGATTCCGTCAGGTGCTGTCAGCTTCACGGTAACGGGTGAAAAAGCGGGTGTGGAGCGCACTACACAGAAAGCAGCCATCTATGAGCTGCACCCCAAATTATCACGCTACCGTAAGGAATATACCCTCGGTGATATGCAGTATCGTATAGATGATTCGACAGATATCAGCCCGATACCGATGAAACTGCTTTATCCGATATTCACGCAGGACGATGTATATACATTGGAAGGTCACGAAGACATTTCTACCGAAAGCGGTACAACGAAGATAGATGAAACGATGATTTCCGGCTATATGAATGCTGCGGCGGTCACTGCACCGGCTGTATCGGAATCTGCTCCGGAAAATCCCCTTCCGGTATTATATGGAACAGACACAAACAATGTCACTTACGAATGGAAAGAGGGAACAGCCGGTGACGGAAAGCTAAGATTTGATAACACAAACCTCAACTGGGGTACGGTGTATGCTTATTTTTATAATGGCAGTTCTTATGTCGAACATTCGTGGCCAGGAATCCCTATGGAAGGTTCAGGTATTTTGAGTGTTGATGTTCCGGACGGTGCTGCTCATGTGATTTTTAACATAGGAAGTGATGACGATAACTATAAACAGGACGAGGAATTGAACACGATCAATAACAGGGGTAAAAATATGATTTTTACGCCGACTTACCAGACAGCCACAGACCAATACCTGTATGTTCGTATTGCAGAGGTAAACGCTCTTTATGGTGATGCGAACAGCGGACAGATAAGGGCGTATTTTTATAACTCATCAGACGATCAGAATACGACATGGCTCGATAGTCCGATAGGAGATGATTTTAATGAAGGCGGTTCATTCGATTACTATGCTTCAGGCAGTACCCAAGTGACGCGCAGCGCTTCCTATCAGCCGGAAGACCGCTATGGTATGATAAGCGTTCTGAATACATCTGAAAACGGCACAGCACCTGAACCCATCACAGAGGGTACTGCTGACAGGAACAATTTTATTTATATTGACACAGCGATGGAAGATCCGTATATTATGTTTTACAGCACCCACGAGGGTATTTCCGGCACGGAAATAGGCGGTGCGGTCAACGCAGCCAACGGACTTGCAAAGGCAGGTATCAGGCTGAAGCAGATGCAGAATGCAGCGTCCCCTTATCGTATCCGCTTGCCCAAGAATGCCTGTTCCTTCAGAGTGACTGACGGCGGCAGCAATACGCCTGTTGGAACAGCTGTAAACCTTTATGAAACGGATTATGATGTGACCATACAGCAAGGTACTGATGATATAACGGTAACCCTTCCGAAATTTCATCATGCGGGAACAACTTTTACCGTCAGTACGGATGATGTGCCTGTTGTTACGGTCAATTCCCTGCGCAGTGGTTTTACCGCTCCCACACGGAAGATAACCGACCCGCTGAATCCAAGAACGGATATTGATTACATTTACTTTACAGATACCGAAAACTGGGCTGTCAATAACACAATGTACGCTTATTATTATGGCGGTGCGGACGGTGAATATGCGGCGTGGCCTGGCGTCAGAGCAGAATATGCCGCCGTCAATACCGGAACAAATGCACCGACCGCATATGTGGATAACAGCGGCATCAAGGTTTATTTGTTCCAATTGCCCAAAGAAAGTGACGGAAAATATCCGTATGTGATTTTCCATAACGGTTCGTTGCCTGACAGGAAAATAACGGAGGCTGTACCCATTCTTGACAAAACCGGCAGCTACACCGGAGGCATGAATTATAGTGCTTCTTCTGTAATGTCAAATAACTATGGCAGGAACGGCACAAGTGCAGACAGTGCGTTGATTCCGGCTTATGAAACTGAGTGTGTTCAAAAAACAGATGAACCGACTGTTATCTGTCATACTTCCGGTTCTAACCGTTACATTTTCCTTGTCAATAACGGCACCTATCAACTGATAGAAAATGACGGCACAAGGTATGCGCTGGACGATATGCACGTTGCTTTCTACGATAAGGACAGACGTTTCATCGGTACATCAGCAGGCTATCGGCCTGATAAACTGCTGAATCAGAAATATGAAGGCAGTGACGTGTACAGAATAAAAGTACCTTCTGATGCGGTATTCTTTGAGGTCAACAACGGTCAGACAAAGGGGACAGGCACTGAAAATCACTATCGCACATCGGAAATGAAAACCATTACAGCAAATGGCTTGTACAGGTTTGTCAAAGAAGGTACACAGAACAGTGATTATTGGGACTGCGGCAGCGATACTGCGCCAGTGACGACCGCTGCCCTTGACAAATACCCGTATTTTCTTGAACTCGTCAACAACATACCAATGGATGACGAAGAAACCCCCGATATCCAAAACTATGATGTCCATCTTGCGACGGTTGTAACAGGAGAGGACGGCAGACAGGAAAAAATTATCTGGCTTAAAAGGAACAAGGCTGGCAATGAAGTAGACGAAGAATATCTCGATCACGATTTGTCAGATATCTGGTCAGAAGAAAATCCAGATGCGAAGGTGAAAGAAGTCAGGGTGAAAAAGTGGGGCAGTTACTACTGGCTTGAAACAGAAGCTCCCGCCGGTTATAAACTTTCCAACGAACAATATGCGTTTGTTATAGATGCGGAAAAAGCAGAGATGGCGATGTTTACCACCGATATAGTGGACGAAATCATATCAGGTCAGGTAATGCTCATAAAGACTGCTAAAGAGCAAGTCGGTGACAAAACTGTCGGAGCAAGACTGCCGGGGGCAAAATTCAGACTGGTAAGTGCTGATGATCCGGACAGTGCCATCACATTGGCTAAAAAACTCAATCAAAGCGTGTACTGCTATATTCCGACCGATCCTGAAGAGCTGGCACTGCTGATAGAATCGGGAAAATACGAGATGGAAGATTCCGCTCTGAAAGAGTATAATATTTCTGATGTTGTCACGGGTCAGTACGATACCGACAAAGCCCCTGTAACGGATACTAACGGCAGGATCAGAATAGAAAATCTGCCCTGGGGAAATTACTATTTCGAGGAAATCGAAGCACCGTCAGGCTATGTGCCGACTGATTCCTATCACACCGATGAAAATGATGTGCCGCAGAATAACAGGCTTTATTTTTCGGTCGGGCAAAATAATGTTCTCAAAACAATGACCTGTGCCGATGAAATGGATCCTGCCTATCTCAGGCTCTATGAGCATATTAACGAGTGGCGGCCGTCAGAATGGGGCAATCCGAATTTTATATTCAAAATTACACAGACAGGCTACTATAAAAATGCTGCTGATATTGAAGCGATTGACAGCGGAAAGACATTTTTTGTCAGCCTGACGGTAAATGACGATGAAAAACGGACAGACGGCCTGCTTACCCACGTCAATCCGGATTATGATTATCGTGTCTGGTATGAAGAGGGTACCGTTGAACCGGAATATGAGGGTGTGTACCATATAGATGCTGAAGGCAGAATCCGACTGGAGCCGGGTACATATGAGATTACAAGAGTACCAGTTTCACGATATGAGTTTGTCGAGAACACTTACAAGCTGGACAATGAACCGAATTCTGTCTATGAGGGTGACAACCGGACGGAAGTCGAAAAAATGACCGTTGAAATTCCTGCCGGCCGTACAGCCATTGTCCATTACTATGACAAAGTAGGATATTATGATAAATCTTCCAAAACAGATACCAATATCAACCGGTTCTATCTGCTTGACGAGAACAAACAGAATGTGGCTGTAAAAGGCATCAGGATAGAAGATTATCACCAGACAGGAAGAACTGGCGAAAACGCTGACACAGATGCAGCCTCTGACCAGCTTACAGTGCCTCTGGACAGGCTTAAGGCATATGTTGTTTATCTGGACGGTTCAGAACGGTTAATGAGCGAAACCGAAAAGCAAGCCCTTGATATTACCTATCTGCTTTCCAATAATAACGGCGAGCGGCTGAACGACTTTGCTTTTTCAGACGGTTCTGTTATCATCAGAAATGTTTCAAGACACGCCAACAATGTTTATACCTTGAATGCAGCATACAATGGTTTTCAAACGAAGTTTGATCTGGTTCTTGAGCGTTCTTCCGAAATAAGCACCGTCAGCACTTTCAGCCGGAAAGTTCTTTTCTGTGCAGATTATGCAGACGGTACAATACCTGAAAATGAGCACACCAATATTTCATGGTTCAACGATGTGCGAAACGGCGAGAATATCCGTACTGCGCAGTATGAACTCACATTTGTCGTACAAGAAAACGAAATAGTTGATATTTATCACAACGGAGGCAGTGTGAAGACAGATGATACAGTCACATTTGCATCAGCTGTATCAAAAATTCTTACTCCGACAGACGATACATTCTTTACCATCAATGAGGCATACAAAGACCTGTATGTCTTTGATTCATGGTTCAAAATTTCCACAGATGATGTTCAGAGTACGGACTATGCCAGCTATAATGCCCTTGCATCATATATCATTGCCCATTCTGCGGAACAAACTCCGATTGTTTTAGCGGCACATCTGCGGAAAGCGGAGTAAACGCATTCTGTTTTTCCGCTATATCCTTGTGTGATAGAAAAGACAGAATGTCAATGGCGCATGGTCTGGAGGTCAGAGTGCCGTTCTGCGATTATCGTATCGTGGATTACGCCTTTAACCTGCCGTGGACAATGAAAGCCCTGAACGGAAGGGAAAAGGGCATTGTCAGAGAAGCCTTCAGAGGACTGCTGCCCGATGTTATCATCGACAGGAAAAAGAGTCCCTATCCAAAAACGCATCATCCTTTGTATTTTGAGCTTTGTGCAGGAGAGGTCAAAAAAATTCTGGAGGATAAGACTTCGCCATTGTCAGAAATTCTGGATAAGAACGGTGTAGAGATGATTATACAATACCCCGACAGAGTTTCTTCTCCCTGGTATGGTCAGCTGATGAAAGCACCTCAGATTTTAGCCTATATTATTCAGCTGGATCATTGGTTTCGCAACAATAAGGTTATCATTGTGTAAACAGAAGAACGGCGGACAGAGGAACATTTTCCTGTGTCCGCCGTTCAGCGTCTGGTAATCCGGATAAAAAAGCGGCGGGCAGAGGAGTATTTTCCTGTGCCCGCCGTGTGATATTCAGTAGTATACATACACCGGCATATTGACATAAGCAATTTTATATAACTTGGAAACCGTATCGAGCGGCATATTGACACAGCCGTGCGAGCCGCTTGTCAGATAGACATCACCGCCAAAGCTGTCCTGCCAGTAGGCATCATGAAAACCGATGTCATCAGCAAAAGCAATCCAGTAATCCACTTCTGTTTCATAACCGGGACCATAAAGAGTAGCGTGTTCCTGTTTGGTGTAGATAATGAATGCACCCTGCGGCGTGTCGTGACCTGTATAAGGACAGCCCGTGACAACAGGAGATTCAAGAACGATCTTTCCCTTCTGGTGTACCCACATATACTGATGCGAGATGCTGACTTCTGCGTAGCAGTCGCCCTTTTTATCACCTGCATCATATTGGGAGGCTACACGGTGCCACCATTTGTTGCTTTCCTTGCTCCTGTCCGTCAGGGTAAGTGAAACGGAACGATTTTCGAGAATATATTTTTTGAGTTGTTCGGCTGCATAGCTGTCATCGAAGATCCAGCCGGTACTCTGGTTCTGAACAGACTGTTCCGTACCGTCTACCGCAGTAAAGGTAAAGAAGCTCTGAAAATTGCTGTATCGTTCTGCCAGATATTTTGTATATTCGGAGATTTTTTCGTTATGCACGTTATATGTGAAATCATCTCCGTTTTTGTGGACGGTAACCCAGTCTTTAATCTTGTCAATAGAGATATGTTCCGTTTCATTTCCGATTTTCAGAGAAATATCAATATTATACAAAGGGCCGTAGGTGCTGTACAGCGTATTTTCAGTGTTGCTGGTGTGGCTTGTTTCTATGTCATCACTTTGAGAAGCGGCAGTATTTTCCTTCCCTGACGTGCCATGACCTACCAGATTGTGCCATGGCTTCAGCTGCATCACAACAAGACAGCCCGCCAGAAATAATGATATACCACAAAATATCAACAGGTTTTTTCTGTTTTCCTTCCTTTTTTGATCGGTCATGGTGTATTATCCCTTCATAAAACGAAAATATGATAGTTGGTCAAATCCTCTACATTGTATCACATCTTATTCTGAATTTCAATGCTGTTTTTCAATAATATATCAAAAAATGTTTCAAATTTGTCATTTCTGTGTTACTGTTAGTATGTGTATTTTCGACGGAATTATCACTCTGAAAAGACAAAAAATGCCCGATGAACAGACAGTCAAAGTGATTGCTGTTCATCAGACATGATAGTGATATTTTACGAAATTTTCTTCAAAAAAATCATTATTATGAAATCGGCTCAAAGTCGGAAGCACCGTGCTTACACAGCGGGCAGATGAAGTCCTCCGGCAGTTCCTCACCTTCGTAGATATAGCCGCATACCTTGCAGACCCAGCCTTTTTTACCGTCAGTTTCAGGCTTTGGCTTCACATTGTTCTGGTAGTAGGTATAGCTCATGGTTTCCTTATCGTTGATGACTCTGGCCTCAGTAATGCTGCAGATAAACATACCGTGTGTATCCAGATCCACATAATCTTCCACTTTGAGTGACATAAAGGAATTGATATATTTGGGCAGGAATACCAGACCATTATCAGAATGGAGCGGTTCGCAGCCGGCGAATTTATCTACATTTCTTCCGCTCTGGAAACCGAATGTTTCAAAAACTTTGAAGGGTGCTTCCACAGAAAGACAGTTCACATTCATGATACCGGTCTGTTTGATGATATGATGGGAATAGTTCTGCTTATTGATGCACACTGCTACACGGTTGGGGGAATTGGTTACCTGTGTTACAGTATTGACAATCAGACCGTTGTCTTTTTTGCCGTCATTTGAGGTAACGACATAAAGACCATAGCCGATATTGAACAGAGCGGTCATATCGTGTTTATCAGCTGTTTCGCCGTTCTGTGCAATATAATCGTGGCAAAGCTCATCAGCAAGCTGTTCAATTTGCTGTTTACTGGTTTCATTAAGAGCGGACAGGATTTTGACGGTTGTGTCAGTAAAGCTAAGGTTCTTGCAGCCCTCGAGCATCCTCTTCATTGTTTTAGCAGCGAGAGGAGCCCATGAACCATTCTCAATCAGGGCAACCGTTTTGTTGCTGAAATTGCGTTCTGTCAGGTGATTGATAAATTCACGCATAAACGGGAAGATTTCCGCATTATAAGTGGTAGTAGCAAGAACGATCTTACCATAACGGAAAGCATCTTCCACACATTCCGCCATATCTTCACGAGCCAGATCATTGACGGCGACCTTCGGACAGCCTCTGCGTCTGAGTGCCTCTGCCAGCAGTTCTACCGCCTTCTTTGTATGACCATAGACAGAGGTGTAGGCGATCATGATTCCTTCACTCTCTACGCCATAGCTTGACCAGATATGATAGAGATTGAGATAATAGCCGAGATTTTCTTTCAGAACGGGTCCATGCAGCGGGCAGATTGTCTGGATGTCCAGTGCAGCGGCTTTTTTCAGGAGATTCTGTACCTGTGCGCCGTATTTGCCCACAATGCCGAAATAGTACCGTCTTGCTTCACACGCCCAATCCTCATCGACATCTAATGCGCCGAATTTTCCAAAACCGTCAGCGCTGAACAATACCTTATCTTTGCTGTCATAGGTGACAATTACTTCCGGCCAGTGTACCATTGGTGCGGCGACAAAATGGAGAGTATGCTCACCGAGAACGAGTGTGCTGCCTTCACTGACAACAATGCGTCTGTCTTCAAACTGTGTACCGAAGAAGTTGTTCATCATGGTGAAAGCCTTACTGCTTGATACGATAACAGCTTCAGGATAGTTGCTCATAAAGTTGACGATGTTAGCACTGTGATCCGGCTCCATATGCTGTACGATGAGATAATCAGGCTTTTTGCCTCCGAGAGCATTTTCGAGGTTATCAAGCCATTCCTGTGTAAAGTGGCGGTCGACGGTATCCATAACAGCGATTTTCTCATCTGCAATGACATAGGAATTGTATGCCATACCGTTAGGAACGTCATATTGTCCTTCAAACAAGTCGATTTTGTGGTCATTGACACCCACATAGAGAATATCTTTTGTAATGTTCATAAGAAAGCTCCTTTGCATAGTATTCCCTTACAGTATAGCATAAATCCTCCGGAAAATACAATAGTTTTATACTATTATCTTATTTTTTGTCAAGAATATGGTACAGGCAGTTTCTTTTGTGCTGTCGGAGGTAATAAAAAAGGAGACGAGCACAAACAGCCCGACTCCCGAAATATTGACAGCAGCATTCAACAGGACAGAACGATAAAAGGCCATTACTCAATAGAGCTGTCCAGATAATGTTCCAGATCCTCTTCTTCTTTCTGATGCTTCTTCTTGATAACCATGCACGTTGTCCAGGCGGCTGCCAAAGCAGCAACAGCAACGACAATCGAAATAAAGATGATGAAGAATTTTTTACTCATATAGATTCCTCCTAACGTGAAGTTCAGCTTAAGCTAATTATATAATTCTTTTACAAAAAAGTCAAGAATATTATGACAAATATTAGCGAAATATTGGCGAAAAGACTCTTCAGGCAAAAAAAGAAAGCAGAACATGGCGGTTCTGCTTTTGGTGCGAGATGACATCGTCTTATTGAATTCAGTCAAATCTGTTTTTTGGCTCAGGCAGAAGCGTTAAGCTTGCGAGCCAGAGAAGACTTTCTTCTTGAAGCCGTATTCTTCTTAAGGATACCCTTAGCAGCGGCCTGATCAATCTTCTTGATCGCTACACGTACAGCCATATCTTTATCCGAAGCACCGCTCTCAACAGCAGCAACAGCCTTCTTGATGCTGGTCTTCAGATTGCTCTTAACAATCTTATTGGCAGCTGTTCTGGCAGCAGCAACCTTTACACGCTTTTTTGCTGATTTGATATTAGGCATACAGACACCTCCCTTTTCCTACTATCGCGTACAGCTTATATTATCATTTATTCGGGAAAATTGCAAGTGTTTTTTAGAAAAAAATTCAAAAAAAATACGCTTTGTATATTTCTCCCGTGTTTTTGTACCCTCCGGCAGATATCTCTGTCTTTTTTTACAAGAAGGAACAAAAGGCTGCTGAAAGACGGAGGGAAATTTAGTTGTTTTTTTTCTGGTCTCCGATTGAAAATTTTTTCGTATTATGATACTATGGAGAACGGTAAAGGGGGTATGAGGAAATGACGGCATTTTCAGGCTGTGAAAGCTGCAGCCAATATGTTTACAACGATGATTATGAATGTTACGAGTGTATGGCGTGTCTGGACGAGGACGAAACAGCACGGTTTTTATCTGGTACAGCAGAGTCGTGCCCGTATTACAGAAATGACGATGAATATGCGGTTGTTCGCAGGCAGAACTGAAATTTCTCTATAAGAACATAAGGAGCGTTGCTATGAACGTGTTAAAAAAGTATCTGGATATCATATTGAACATGGTTTACGGCTGTATTATTGGTGTAGCCAACATTATCCCTGGTGTCAGCGGCGGCACGATGGCTGTTATGCTGAATATTTACGATAAGCTGATTGATTCTTTTACAGGTCTGAGAAAGCATTTTAAACAGAGTATCAAGTTTCTCCTTCCGATTCTGATTGGCGGGGGAGCGGGCATTGTGATTTTTTCCAAGCTCATCAAGTACCTGATTGCATATTTTCCGCTGCCGACCTGTTTCTTTTTTATCGGTCTGATTGTGGGAAGCCTGCCTTTGGTATTCCGCAAGGCGACTGAAACAAAATTCCGTCCGGTATCCATCATTCCGTTGGTGCTTATGTTAGCCGGCATGACCGCACTGGCATTTGTCAATACAGAAGGACAGACCGCAGAGAACGCCGCCGCCATACAGCTGAATTTTGCCAACTGGATGTATATGTTTTTTGGTTCGGCGGTTGCAGCCATGTGCATGATTATCCCTGGTGTCAGCGGTTCTATGATTCTTATGGTATTTGGTTTGTATGCTTCTGTTATCAGCGCTATTTCCGACCTGACCAAACATTTTATGGACAGCTGCATGATACTGCTGCCTGTGGGACTGGGCGTTATTTTCGGCATTGTTTTCGGTGCCAAACTGATCGATATCTGCATCAAGCGTTTCCCGCAGATGACATTTTTTGCTATCATTGGTCTGATGCTGGGTTCCCCGCTGGTCATTTTCATGAAATTTCAGGCACAGAGTCAAACGCAGGAAGTCAGCAATTTCACATTTACACCGGTCAATATTACCGTATCGGTTGTTGTAGCACTGATCGGTCTGGCAATTGCACTGTTCTTTGGCAGTGACAAGCTGAAGGAAAAATTCAGAAAGCCTGCGGCACAAGCAGGTGGCAAAAACAAATAACATACGGGTGCAGGGATTTGAATTCTCTGCACCCGTTTTTTACATCAGTATTCCGACATAGGGTCGTAGCGTACATTGTTGTAACGTGTTTCAAAATGAAGATGTGCGCCTGTGGAGTAGCCGGTTGAACCGACATAGCCGATCAGCTGACCGGCGGTGACGGTCTGTCCCGCTTCAACAGTAACACCCGACAAATGTCCGTAAATTGAAATTTTGCCGTTTCCGTGGTCGATCATAACGTAATTGCCATAGCCTCCGCCGCAGCCGCAGCTTGAATCCTTGCCCCAATCATGCTCACAGTATGAGTAGGCAGCAAATACAACGCCGTCATAACAGGCAACAACTTTTGCACCGTAAATACCCGCTTCGGCAATATCCAGAGCACCGTGATTATTTTCGCCTCTCCATTCATCAAAGGTAGAAGTCAGATAGGTAAAGCCCGGACAAGGCCAGACATAACCGCCTGTTGAAGGTGTAACAATGATTTCGTTTTCATTCTGACTTTCTTCCTGCTTTTCACGCAGCTGTTTTTTGTAGGCATCAAGTG
>CADCQO010000305.1 GCA_902803585.1 uncultured Ruminococcus sp. | reverse complement strand
GATAACCTGCCTACGAGATAGCAGCAGGTGGGTGTTTTCCCCACGATTTCATACTCCCTTCGTCCGCCGGGGCGGGAGGTCTGAAGTCCATCGCAGGAGAGAAACTCCCGTTTAAAAAGTTGTAGGGTTAACTAGACACATATAACGAATTGGGCAGAAATTTTTAACAAAATCATCTGCATTTGTCGTAACTATTATAGTACATTCTTTTAAAAAAATCAAGAGGAAAATCGAGAATTTCAGGAATTATTTTCAGAACCTTCACGATTAAGCTGGTAAATAGTATCCAATTCTTCCATCAGTTCGGGGTCGTCCAGCTCTGCCAACTGAGGCTCACCGTTTTCGTCCTCTATTGATTCCAAAATAACGTAGGTGTTCTCTGCAACGATGTCTTCTTCCGGCAAATCGAACAGAGGAAGCAGTACATAGTAATGACCGTTTTTGTAGTCGATCTCGTCTAAAATTTCAAATTCGTACTCATTACCCTCGTCATCGAGCAGGGAAATCAGGTCAGCATCAAAGGGAAAATCGTCATCATTTTGCAGGCTCATGGTGCATCGTCCTTTCTGTGTAGTATCACGTTTTCTATTGTACGTCATTCTTTCATAGAAGTCAATAGGCAAAGAAAAGTCCATTTTTCCCTATAATTTTTTAAAAAAGTTCAAAAAAACTATTGACATTTTCTGAAATTGTGGTATAATGATATCAAGATAAAGAAAGAGCAGAGCAAAGTATCGAGGGTATAGCTTTTGAGATCCGTTCGTTTGGATCGGCTCTTCTGTATCTAATCCACGAAGGGAGGTTAGCTCCGATGGGCGAATTGGAACCCGTTAGTCAAACTTTTCATCACGCCTCTTGGTGTGATGCCTTCAGCGAGGATAAGACCAGATAAGAACGGTGCTTCATTTGACTGGTTCAGTTTCCGCTCTTTCGTTTCGGACGGTTTGTACAGAGTGGAGTGACCACAACAAAGCTGTTTATGTGCTGTGAGTTCTTGAGTGTCTTTGAATTGTATGAAGTTGCCTGACGATAAAGGTCGCGCTGCAAGTTTCAGTATTGCGTTCCCGCATTGCAGTAAGGGCGTTTGACACAAAACTCACAATTGAATATAGGGTGTCGGCAGTTTCTTCTGTTGCTCACCACAACCGTTGGCACACGGGGATTGTCTTCGATAGAACAGGAGAAAAAGTGTCTGAGAGGCTGAACATAGTGTTTCCTCCGTCTTATGCAGAGAGCTTCGCATAGTGTTGATGATCTGTCAATGCTTTGTGGTCAAACATGATGGTTTGTCGTATGAGCAGAGTATTAAGAGTCTTTGGACTTGAGGCAGTTGGTGCATAAATCTTCTGCCGGATGCGTTTCTGTAGAAGATAGGATTTGACTGATGGCAGTTTTCGATATATACTTCAGATGAAAAGGATTGAGTCCCATGTAATATCCACGATGATACGGTTCGCTGCTGCGGGCCTTTGGAATGGAATTTACTTAAAAATAGGAATGAGTCCGATGGGAAGTTTATAACGTTTCTCAACTTATAAAGTGTAGTTCGACAGCTCCGGCAGGGTATCCTGTCGGGGCTTTTCTTTTGGTTCAAGACTTGAATAAACGGGTGGATTATGATAACATACTAATATCAAAGTAAATGGAAACACATAGGAAAGAACTATTTTTTGATGAAGTACAGGAGGCTTTTGTGGAACTATACGAAGGTACATTTTTAACACTGCTGAGAGAACTCAGGCAGCAATACAACGACAAACCCGCACTTTGTTGTGAGGGACAATCATTATCTTTTTTCGAACTGCTGAAACGAACAGAAAAATCAGCGGTGCAGCTGCTGAAAAATGGTTTTTCTGCAGGCGAAAAAGTTGTTTTATGGGGTTATAACAGTATTGAATGGGTCATTGCTTTTTTGGCGGTAATGTCAGCAGGAGGAACGGCGGTATTGATGAATTACGGTATCCATGCTGAAGAAGCAGGGAGTCTTGCTGCAATGGTAAAAGCGGAACGTCTGCTATATGGCACATTGCCGACGATACCTGGCGGGGCTTTGGCTATACGCTGCTTTGGTGAGCAGTTATCCATGCCGGAAAATCGCCTCATGCCTTTTTCATCTGTAACAGAAGCAGAGGAGCCTGATGAAGCAGGAATGATGCTGTTGGTACAGGCAGAACAGCAAATAGATGTTCATTCTTCTCAAGTGATTATTTATACAACAGGAACGATTGCCCGCCCCAAAGCGGTGCAACTGTCAGCGTTTTCTATACTTAACGATGCCAAAGCCTGCTATGAACTGCTGCAGAACGATATTGGCGCATCTGTTTGTAACGCTCTTCCGTTGTTTCACAGCTACGGTCTGTTGATTTTGTTTGCCTATCTGTCCTGCGGGCGCACAGTGCATTTGACACCTGTGTTGAAGCCTGATAAAATAGCAGGAATTATCACTCGGAATTCAGTCGAGGATATGGCATCTGTTGGTACAGTTTACGAAATGCTGACACGCCTTCCCGCATTCAACGAAACAATTGCCGGACGGCTGAATATCGGTATTGTCGGAGGGGGAGTGACTTCTCCCGCAGAACTGATCCGGCTGGAAAGTATATTCGGTGGCACAAAGATACTTTGTGGTTACGGACAGACAGAGTGTTCACCAGTTATTTCAGTAGAGAAATCAGCAGATTCTCTGTCAGTAAGAGCACATTCGGTGGGACATATTCTGCCCGGACTGACGGTGCGTATTTTTGACAGTAGAAGAGGTTTTCTGCCGTTGGGAGAAACTGGTGAAATTGTTGTGAAAGGCTACTGTACCATGAATGGATACGAGGGCGTAACCGGAAAGGACAGCCCTTTTGACGCAGAAGGCTGGCTTCACACAGGTGATATTGGCTATATAACAGAGGGAAACATTCTGCATCTTGCGGGACGTATCAAAGAGATTATTGTAAGATGCGGGGAAAATATATCACCCGCTGAGATTGAAAAGGCACTTTTGTCCAATGAAAATGTTTTGTCTGTAAAAGTGCTGGGAGTTCCTCATGCTATCTGGGGAGAGAGTGTCGAGGCCTGCGTCATATTGAAAGAGCCTCTTCCTTCTTTGAAGCAGCAGCAGACCGCTGTGGTCATGCAGGAGCAATTGCGGAAAAAACTTTCTTCTTATAAGGTTCCGTCACACATCTTTTTCTTTGACAGTTTTCCGCTTGCTATGAACGGCAAGTTAGACAGAAATGTACTTTTGTCACAGGTGAAAGCCCGACTTGACCTTGTCAGCAGCTGAGAAATCAATCATCGTATAGAAAGGAGAATGAACTATTTATCAAGGAGATTCATTTGTTCGATCTGACCGGTAAGGTTTTTGATATGTCAGAAATGTTCTACAACTGCTCTGCCCTGAAATCCCTTGATATCAGCAACTTTGATATGTCGTTGATCCTGCCGGAGCGACATTTCCGAAGGATTCATCCTATCTGTTCTATATTTTCCCCATCGGTATGATCAGTGCCGGTGGGGATTTTATCAATTTTCTGAGTGAACAGGCAGTTTAACTGACCGAACAAGAAACGCCCCGCTCCGTGAAGAAAATTTTTCAAGAAACTTTTTCACAATTCGACCTTTTGAGGTAGAATTTTCCTCGTTTTGGAGGGATAGGTGAAAGGTTTTTTTTCGCCCTTACATAATGGAGAGGAGAGGTGATAGAATGACAGATGAAGGTTTCATTAAACTGCATCGAAAAATAATCAATTGGGGCTGGTACAAGGACAGCAAGGTCAAAGCGTTGTTTATCCATTGTCTGCTCAAGGCTAACCACAAAGACGGTCAATGGCAAAATGTAGCTGTCAGACGAGGAAGTTTTGTCACGAGCATCACACATCTTGCTGATGAAACGGGATTGACCGTGAAGGAAGTGCGCAGGGCACTCGACTCGCTCAAGTATGGTAGCCCATACAGTATCAACGAGCTATCCCCGTGTGCCCCTGCTGAATTACGAATCATAGAACTGCTGACCCTCGTCTGTCACAATCCGTTCGGTTTTCGGATACTCGAAGATTTCAGCCTTTCCAGCGTTTTCAGTCAGGTAATCTGCAAATTTCGCAGCATACCATTTTGCCATGCCGAGATTATGCATAAGGTAATTTCCGCAGTTAACAGGGGTATTGCCGGGAACGCTTTTTGTATCCTTTACCGACTCAAAAGCTTTGACAACGATATCATAAATTTCCTGAGATGACCGATTGCCTTTAAGAATGAGGTAAAAACCAGTAAGACAGCCCATAGGTCCCCAATAGATAATTTCATCTTTCCAATCACAATCATTACGAAGAAATGTAGCTATAATGTGTTCGAGGGAGTGCATTGCCGCTGCATCGATCGCCGGTTCCCTGTTTGGTCTGGTAAGCCGTATGTCGTAAGTTGTAATTACGCTATTTCCAACATTGTCTACCCGACTGACAAAAATGCCGGGAACAATAGCCGTATGGTCCACAGAAAAGCTTGGTATCAAATCCATATTCATATCTCCTTCAGGCAATCTGTTTTATACTTAAAGCACAGCAAAACGTGCTTATTATTCATTATAGCATAAAACATACTGCAGCACAACTGCTTTTTATCTGCCTTCAGATGGTTTGATTTTTTCGTTCAAAAATCTCCAGTGCTTGACAAAATGGTATAGGAGAATTATAATAGTTAGGAAACTAAATATATGATATGGAGTGAGAGTATATTGGAAAGTATATACAAGTATGTGACACAGCTTGCAAATGCACAGAGAAGACTGATCGAAAAGTTTGCAAAACAAAAAACATACAGCGGTGCACAGGGAAAAGTCATTCATTATCTTTTTGCCAACAAAGACCACCCTGTCTATCAAAAAAATATTGAACGTGACTTTGGCATGAGACCTGCAACAGCAACAGAGCTGGTAAAATCATTGGAACAAATGGGGCTTGTCAGACGTATTCCGGATAAAAACGATGGAAGATACAAAGAAATTGTTCTGACTGAAAAAGCCCAATCCTTACAAGAAGATGTTTCCAGAGATATGGACGAATTAGAAAAAAGCATGACAGAAGGCATAGGAGAGGAAGAATTGCGCTTGTGGGCAGATATTACGGTCAGAATGTTAGATAACCTGAGGGGGACAGAAAAATGAAAAAGGGAAAAAACATTGGAAAACGGTTGCTGTTGTATTTTGGAGGGCTGCTTATTATGACACTGGGAGTTGCCATTTCCGTCAAGTCGTGTCTGGGCGTTACACCCATCAGTTCTATTCCTTATACTATGACAGTTGTAACAGGAATGGATCTTGGTATCGCTACAATGCTGTTTTCGGTAGCGGTTGTTTTACTGCAGATTGTTATGCTGAGAAAAGATTATAAGGTGATCAATCTTCTGCAGATTCCGATAGGTGTAGTTTTTGGTTTATTTATGACGGCCTGCGGAAAACTTATGACTTTCTTTCCCGATCCATCCGATATGGTGCTGAAATTCATGATCATGCTGTTCAGTACGGTACTGGTTGCGCTCGGTGTATTTCTTTATGTACCGACAGGGTTTATTCCCCTTGCGCCGGAAGGCTTTCTGGTTGCTGCATCAAAGCTGACAAAAATAAAATTCGGAACCGTGAAGGTAATATGTGATGTAGCAATGGTTATCGTTTCATTGATTACTTGCCTGATAGCAATTCATTCACCGGGCAGTGTAGGCATAGGAACTGTTGCTGCAGCGTTGCTGGTAGGAACAGAAGTTAAAATGCTTACAAAGTGGTTAGGAAAGAAAAGGGACAGCTTTATTGGTATCGGTCAAAAGACAAAGTGAATATCGTATGGGAGGGAGTCGGGATATCCGATTCCCTTTTTGTTTTGAAACCAAAAGACTTCCCTCCTCTTTGAGCATGAGCATAGGCGGGAAGAATATTACTGGTACCATACCAGATCATTCAACATATTGTATACTCAAATATTCACGCGGTACACGTTCGGTCAGCCATACACCGTTAGAAGAACGATAGAGCTGATAGCCGTCTGACACCAAATCCCTTGATCTGATAACAAGAATAACTGGTTTACCGTGACGCTTTCCAACCTGTACAGCGGTTTCAATATCAGAAGAAAGATGAACGTATTGCCGTGACATGGCTTTCAGTCCTTCTTTCATAATTTGCGAAAGAACACATATAGCCGTGCCATGATAGAGGAATTCCGGCGGTTCTGGCTGTTCCATTTCAATGACCACTCCGGAAATAGAATGTCCCTGATTGGCACGGATTTTTGTGTGATTATCGTTAAAGGAATAGCGTCCTTTTTTGTCTTCGGCAACAATTTGTTCAAGAATGGCTTTGTCTGTTTCTGGGTAGCGTGCCTTCAATACTTCAATAATTTCATCGACGTTTGCCCAGCCGCCGTTCAAATCAATGTACAGCGGTTTCTGAGAGTGTCTTAAAAGAAATGATAATTTTTTGCTGATTTTTGTCAAGTCCATTTATGTGTACCTCCTATATCATTATTAGCTGTTTATACACAGCAATTATACAATAAACATCAGAAACAAGCAAGAAAGTCTGTATATTTTTTCTTGATGTCAGAATACAGATGTGGTAAAATAACAGTGGAAATTACATCGGATAGAATGGTGTCTGCGGTTGTAATGAAATTGATTTCTGTTACTTGCAGGCGGTGTGAAAGGGGCTATCTGGAAAATGGACGTTATCAATGCAGTAAAGGCTTCAAATGCACTTGAAATGTTAAAACATGGGAATGAAAGATATCTCGATGCCAAAACGGGAACAGGAGATATTTCTTTACAACGCAGGAGCGACACTTGTGTAAATGGTCAGCATCCGTATGCAATTATTATTACCTGTTCTGATGCAAGAGTCATTCCTGAAAGTATATTCAGTGCCGGAATAGGTGATTTGTTTGTAATTCGGGTAGCAGGCAATGTTATGGACGATCATCAGCTTGGTTCTGTGGAATATGCTGCTTCACATCTGGGCGTAAAGCTGATTGTTGTGCTTGGACATGACCATTGTGGTGCTGTCAATGCTGCTATTCATCATGATCCGGAAGGGTATATCAAGTATATTACCGATGAAATCAGAAAAGCGATCGGAAACGAAACAGACGAATATAAAGCCTGCTGTCTTAATGTTCGTCACAGCATAGAAATTATTGAAAACAGCTTTCAGATTCATAGGGAAGAGGAACATGGTCTGAAGGTAGTAGGGGCAGTCTATCATCTGTCAAACGGTGCAGTAGATTTTGATATATGAGAGGTGTTCAAAAAATGAAATACATTTCCATTTTAGGAGATTCTATCAGTACTTTTGAAGGCTATAATCCAGAAGGATATCTGGTTTATTATGATCGTGTTACACAGCTGAATAATGCTATTTCTGACGTGGAAGATTCATGGTGGATGAAGGTGATCCGATATCTTGACGGAACACTTTTGGTCAATGATTCTTATTCGGGAAGCAGAGTTTCCGGCAAGGATTTCCCGTCAGCCTCCTGCTTTCAGCGTCTTCAGAATCTGGCGGTACAAGATAAAATACCTGATATTATACTGGTATATATGGGCTATAATGATTTCGGATACGAAGTACGCATTCCAAAAATTCCGATGAAAGACGAGGATTATGGATCTTTTGCTTTTTCGTATGATCTTATGCTGAAACGGCTTTCTGAATTGTATCCGTCAACGACCATTATCTGTGGTACGCTGATGAAAACGGTATGGAAGGAACACGACTACTGGACATATCCCTCCTTTTGCGAAGGAAAGGATATGGCAGACTACAACAATATCATCAGAAAAGCCTGTCAAAAACATAGTGTTCTTCTGGCTGATCTCGAAAAAACAGGATTGCGTTACGAAACATTGGATACAAGTCACGGCACCGTCCTTGGACAGGCGACAATCGCAGAAGCCTGGATAAGGTGTCTGAATGACATCATTTTATAAATATTTTCAGAAAAAATAAAAATAGCCGATAAAGTGTTGACAAACCCACAAAATGATGATATAATACCACCGTATATTGCAGAAAGGAGGGAGTTTCATGCT
>CADCQO010000304.1 GCA_902803585.1 uncultured Ruminococcus sp. | reverse complement strand
TTCCTTATCACGAATTTCCTCATTTATCTGAAGTTCCTGCTTGCTAATCGTAAAGCACCTCCATAAAAATAGTAACAAAAAGAAAGCACGAACCGCCACCCGACCGTTCGTGCATCAACAGCATAACAAACCCCTGCCCTGCGGCAAAGGCGTTCTGGACTATTGACCCGTACCGGACGGAACCCTACAGGTGAAAGCTGACACTTTACTTTGTTTTACCGGTATACTATACCATACTTTTTCCGCTTTGTCAACACTGTTTTTCATGATTTCGACCGGCAAGCGGAAGTCTTCTTTCCGTTACGGACATTCAGTGAAGCAGTCCTCACCGTCACAAGTACTTGCTGAAGGCTCTTCTGTATCTGCCAGTGCCGCCTTTATCATAATAGCACATTCCAGACGCTTCTTTTCCAGTTCACAGCCGACCTTGTGAGATTTCAGAATATCGCCTTCATACTGGTAGTTATTCGCATTACAGCCGCCGCTGCAATAGAATTTTGCCCAGCAGTTTTTACAGTTTGACTTAGAATAGACATTTGCCCTTGCAAAACGCAGCTTCATTTCTTCGTCAAATGTGCCGTCGTTGAGATTGCCCATTTTCCACTGTTCTTCACCCACAAACTGATGGCAGGGGTAAATATCGCCCTGCGGTGTGACAGCAACGTACTCATTGCCGCAGCCGCAGCCGCGCAGACGCTTGATAGCGCAGGGACCCTGATCAAGGTCAATCATGAAGTGGAAGAAATTAAAGAATTCTCCTCTTTTTCTCATCTCTATCAGCGTTTCCGCCAGACGCTCATATTCCCTGAAAACTGCCGGCAGATCGTCCTCCTTGATGGAGTAAGGCAGTTTTGGGTCAGATACAACAGGTTCTATGGACAGCTGCTCAAAGCCCAGTTCCTTCATATGCAGTACATCTGCGGTAAAATCCTTGCTGTAAGTGGTAAATGTGCCACGAATATAGTAGTCCTTGTCGCCTCTTGACGCTACCAATCTCTGATATTTCGGTACAATGATATCATAGCAGCCCTTGCCGTTGGGGGTCACTCTCAGTTTATCGTTAACCTCTTTGCGGCCGTCAAGCGACAGTACAACATTATTCATCTCACGGTTGATAAACTCAATTTTCTCATCGTCCAGCAGCAGACCGTTCGTTGTAATCGTGAAACGAAAATGCTTGTTGTGCTGTGCCTCGATACTGCGGGCATAGGCGACTGTCTGCTTTACCACTTCAAAATTCATCAGCGGTTCGCCGCCGAAAAAGTCCACTTCGAGATTATGGCGTGTACCGGAGTGTGCGATAATAAAATCAATCGCCTTTTTAGCGGTTTCCAGCGACATCAGACAGCGTCCCTGACCGAAATCACCCTTTGCCGCAAAACAATATTCACAGCGGAGATTGCAGTCGTGTGAAATATTGATGCACATAGACTTGACAGGTGCTTTTGTCATCAGGTCGGCAAACTGTTCGTAATCATCGGGAGAAAAGAGCTGTCCCGCCTCATACAGCTCATAAAGTGCCGCATAGGCTTCGAGCAGTTCTTCCCTGTCATAGCGTCCGGACAAATCCTCCAGCATCTTGCAGGGGGCTTGTTCCCTCATGTTTTCATCGCAGTAATCCAGTATATCATAGGTGATATCGTCCAGTACATGAACCGCACCGCTGTGTACGTCCAGACAGAGATTATATCCGTTCAGTTTATACTTATGTATCATTTCCATTCTCCTTGTCTGCAATATAAAAGGCGGACATACATCCGCCCTTTACATTCATTCCTTCTGATGTGTTCTGACTTACTTCTCGCACTTCTGGTTAGCAACAGTGCAGGAGGTCTTGCAAGCAGACTGGCAGGATGCCTGACATTCGCCGCAGCCGCCCTTAGCAGCAGACTCCTTCAGATTTGCACGATTGAGTGTCTTAATGTGCTTCATTGCCTTCATTTTCATTCACCCTTTCCGGACAGCGGCACTTACCGCTTATGATACATCTTCATCATACCACATCTTCCCTGCAATTTCAAGCCACTCCGCCGCCTTTTTTCGGCAAAAAGACCGTTCAGGAAAAAACGCCCTCCTACTTTCCGGCAGTCACCAGACATCACTGACGGCGGCGCCTGCGTTTGTTGACGGCAGCAATTCCACCCAGCGCACCAGCAGTAAGGGGCAGCAGCAGCCTCAGAAGAGTTGTTGCTCCGATAATACCGCCCGACAAAACGCCCGCTCCCAGCATACACAGAAACAGCAGCAGCCCGCACACTGCCCCCAGCAGCAAACCGTTCTGTCTGCTGACACGTCCTGCCAGATAGCCCCCCGCAAAAGAACCGATACTCGCCGTAATAATAATCATCGGTGCAATGGCGCTGTACGGTATCGTCTGCATCTTTACTACTGCGTACACACACACAAGAACAAGAATAAAAGTAACGGCAATACCTGTCAGCGTTCCCGTCACCAGCCCTTTTATCATCGCAGGCAGGTCAAAAGTTTTTTTTGTGCTTTCTCCTTTCATTCCGGACCCTTCCTCTCTTCATCGGATTACTGCCTTTGCAAAAACATCTTGCTGTAATGTATGCAGAAAACCTTCTCAGCAGAACAAAGCCCCGCCAGTTTCCTGACAGGGCTTTCGGTTTTTCAGAATATTTTTGCCGGAATACGGATCATTTTTCGTCCTCAGACTTCTTTTCTTTGAGTTCGTCCTTTTTTTCTTCCTTTTTCGGCTGCTTGTCGGGGGTATCCACAGAAGCAATTGCCCACTTTTTGAAGCGCATTCTGGTTCTTTCGCTGCCTGTTTCGATAACAATTGTTTCATCGTCATCTCTTACTGCAATGACTCTGCCCACAATACCGCCGATGGTTGTGATCTCGTCACCGATTTCGATGCTGTTGCGCAGTTCTTCTTCTGCCTTCTGACGTTTCTTCTGAGGACGGATAAACAGAAAATACGCCGCAGCGATTACTACTACCCAGATACCGATCGTCAGCACCCACTGCCAGGGGTTTGTCGTATTGGCGGCCGCCTGAGAGGTCTGTACTGTACTTGCTGCCGCTGCTGTGGTGTCCATCAAACTGAGTTGCATGAAGTTTTCTCTCCCTTACCAAAATAATAGGTATATTATATCAGCTTTTACAGCACCTTGCAAGAGTAATTATGGATAGATTACCGTCCAATTCACGCATTTATTTATTGTAAATGCAGCATTTTTCGCAGGAATTTTCCGTTTCTGACCTGCCGAAAGCCCCGCCGTTCCTTTATCAAACAGCGGGGCAGGAAATCACTTCATTCAGTTTTTGTTACGCTCTGCCGTCCAGTATGGTGCGGTAGTGCTGATAGAAGCTCTCGTATGTGCCGTTATCAAGTGCTTCCCTGATTTTCATGAGCAGGGTATTGTAGAACCATATGTTGTGCATGACGCATAAGCGCATTGCCAGCATTTCACCGCTCTTGAAAAGATGACGGATATAGGCTCTCGTAAAATTGCGGCATACCGGACAGTCACACTCGGTATCAATCGGGTTTTCATCGAGGGTATACTTTTCGTTCATCATATTGCGCCTGCCGCTCCATGTAAAAACATTCGCATGGCGGGCATTGCGCGTCGGCATAACACAGTCGAACATATCTATTCCGCGATAAACCGCTTCCAGAATATTGACCGGCGTACCGACTCCCATCAGGTAGCGGGGTTTATCCTTCGGCATATGTTCTTCAACAACGTCCAGAATATGATACATTTCTTCAGCGGTTTCTCCGACAGCCAGACCCCCTACTGCATAGCCGTCCAGATCCAGTTCCCGTATACGCTGCATATGCTCAATACGCAGATCGTCAAAGGTAGCGCCCTGATTGATGCCGAAAAGCATCTGTCGGGGGTTGATGGTTGTTTCCAGTGCATTCAGTTCCTTCATTTTTTCCTGACACCGCACCAGCCAGCGGAATGTACGGTCGCAGGACTGCTTTGTATAGTGGTACTCCGCAGGATTTTCAATGCACTCGTCAAACGCCATCGCAATGGTAGAGCCAAGATTGGACTGGATCGTCATACTTTCTTCGGGGCCCATAAAAATACGGTGACCGTCAATATGTGAGGCGAAGGTCACGCCTTCCTCTTTGATATTGCGCAGCTTAGCAAGGGAAAACACCTGAAAGCCGCCGCTGTCGGTCAGAATCGGTTTGTCCCAGCGGGTAAACTTGTGCAGTCCGCCCAGTTTCCTCACATTTTCATCATTCGGACGCAGATGCAGATGATAGGTATTGCAAAGCTGTACCTGACAGCGCAGTTCTTTCAGATCGAAAGCGGAAAGCGC
>CADCQO010000303.1 GCA_902803585.1 uncultured Ruminococcus sp. | reverse complement strand
TGTTTTTATAACTTTTTATAAGTTTTCAGTAACGGATTATTATGTCAAATGTTATTGTGATGACTCACCCGCTTATCAAGCATAAAATCACCATGCTGAGAGATGAGCGGACGGGTACGAATGAGTTCCGCAAGCTGACAGACGAAATTGCTATGCTGATGGGCTACGAAGCACTTTCTGACCTTAAAACACGGGAAGTCGAAATCAAAACGCCCATTGAGGATACGGTTCAGCCCCTGCTGGACGGCAAAAAACCGGCGATTGTGCCGATTCTGCGGGCAGGGCTTGGCATGGTAGGCGGACTGCTTGCCCTTCTGCCGAGTGCAAAGGTGGGGCATATCGGTATGTGCCGTGATGAAAAGACCCACAAGCCCCACACCTATTACTGCAAACTGCCGACCTTCATTGAAGAAAGACTGGTGCTTGTGGTTGATCCGATGCTGGCAACGGGCGGTTCACTGATTGATGCTGTTAACGAAATCAAATCACGGGGCGGGAAAACCATCAAGTGTATGTGTATTATCGCTTCGCCGGAGGGTGTCAGCGCCTTTACGGAGGCACACCCCGACGTACAGCTTTATATCGGTGCAGTAGACCGCTGTCTGAATGAAAATGCCTATATCTGTCCCGGACTGGGCGATGCCGGCGACCGTATTTTTGGCACGAAATAGCGCAGTTCATAAAAACAAACCAGACCCGATGGTGACAACACATCAAAAGGTCTGGTTTGTTTTTGGTTTTATATCCGGTCAGCGGCTGTTTATCTTTCCGATGACCGGAGCTGACAGCTGTTTTACGCTGCCTTGCCGGAATGGTTGGTTTCCTGAGCGTAGCGGGCGGCATATATATCCGCCATAGAGCGGCTGATCAGATGTCTTTTCAGCAGATTGCTGATGGCAATGGAGAACTTTACGGAAGAATGATAACGGTCAGCCAATATGCTGACAGAGGTTACTGATTTGCGGAATTCCAGCTGGTATATTTCCGAAAATAACTCTTTGAGAGCGGGGGAAAGGGTGTTCTGTCTGTCGGTGCGGAATACGATGTTTTTCATGAAGCATAACCTCCTTAAGGCTGTCGGGCAAATGGCAGATAACGGACGGGGAAACATTTTGTTTTGCGAGATGCTGTCAGATGCTCCTGAGCGGTATGCAGTGATGAATCTTTGGACACCTGACAGCTTTTCCTTCTGTGTCTGTATTATACCACATTGCCGGAATGCTGTAAAAGTAATCAGTGCGGTCAAAACGGGGATTTTCGCATGGTACCGCCGGATTTTGCCAATCATGAAAAAAGACCGGAGCCTTGCATACTGCGGCAAGGGTCGGGATAGACAGCGGCAGTGATCTGTCCGTCTTTATCATATAATTCCGTTTGTGTCAATCAATGGCCTGTCTGTGCAGCAGCTGTCCGTTACGATTTTTTTCTTTTGGAAATAAACCTGACAGTGAAGAGGACAGCCAAGAGGAGAACGACAGAAACGCCCAGAATAACAAAGACATTCTGCACAAAACCGGACAAAAGGTAGCCCGCAGCGGAAACAGCGGCAACAGTCATGGCATAGGGCAGCTGAGTAGAAACGTGGTTGACATGGTCGCACTGTGCGCCGGTCGATGCCATGATGGTGGTGTCGGAAATGGGGGAGCAGTGGTCACCGCAGACAGCACCGGCAAGACAAGCCGAAATGCAGATGATGACCATAGAAGGAATGCCGTTTTGTGCTGCATTGACAAGCTGTTCACTGAAAACGCCGGTGACGATGGGAATAAGGATACCGAAAGTACCCCATGATGTGCCTGTTGCAAAGGACAGACCCAGCGCTACGAGAAACAGCAGGAGCGGAAGCAGTGTCTGTACGGCGACAGCGTTTTCGACGAGATTTTTTACAAAAGCCGCCGCACCGAGATGATTGGTGACGGATTTCAGTGTCCATGCAAAAACCAGAATGAGGATAGCGGGAACCATCTGTTTGAAGCCTGCCGCGAGGGAGTCCATACATTCGTTGAATCTGAGGACACGGCGCAGGAGGAAATATGCCATGATGACGATGAGTGCACCGATAGAACCGAGTGACAGGCCAGCGGAAGCGTCACAGTTTGCGAAAGCATCAATGATGTTTGCACCCTTGAACAGACCGCCTGTATACAGCATACCCATCACACAGAAGGCAATCAGGATGACAACGGGGAGAATCAGATCAATGACCTTTCCTCTTGAAGTGGAAGGCTGGTCGTCTGTCGGATAGACACTGCTGCGGGTGGTGAAAAGGTCGCCTTTGCGGGCGTTTTCTTCATGCAGTTTCATCGGGCCGTAATCAACATTGGAAACGGCGATGAAAATAACCATGATAAGTGTCAGGAGTGCGTAGAGGTTATAGGGAATCGTGCTGATAAAGAGCTGAATGCCGTTGACATCTTTCACCGTTCCGCTGACGGCGGCAGCCCATGAGGAAATGGGTGCGATAATACAGACAGGGGCGGCGGTGGCATCAATCAGATAAGCTAATTTGGAACGGGAAATCTGGTGCTTGTCGGTGACGGGGCGCATGACAGAGCCGACTGTCAGACAGTTGAAATAGTCGTCTACAAAAATCAGCACTCCCAGAAAAAAGGTGGAGAGGGCAGCACCTGTTCTGGACTTGATGTGTCTGGAAGCCCATTCGCCATAGGCACGGCTGCCGCCGGCACGGTTCATCAGAACGACAATGGCACCGAGTACGACAAGGAAAATCAGGATACCGACATTGTATTTGTCAGCGATATTGGCAATCAGTCCGTCGCTCACAATATAGTTCATCACGCCTTCAAAGCCTGTACCGTAGGAAACGGCGGCAATGACAGCACCTGCCGCAATGCCGATGAACAGCGAGGAATAGACCTCCTTTGTCATCAGTGCCAGTCCGATGGCGATGATGGGGGGAAGGAGTGACCACATAGAGCCGACAGCCGTTTCACCGTCCATATGTACAGCACTGGTGATGGGTGTCTGAACAAAGCAGAAAATGACATACAGAACAATAGCCCCTAGGAAAATCAGATTTTTGACAAGGGTTTTCTTTTTCACAGATTTCATAAAACATTTGCCTTTCTTTGTTTTTTTCATCTGTTTCCGCTGTTGTCCGGAAACTGTTTATATTCTACCATATTACACTAAAGCAATCAATCTTTTTCTACATGATTTATGATAATTGTATAATATGCTGATACCTGTCCGGTCTGAAAAAATTATGCGGTTGTTCATGCTATTGTTACAAAAACGACATAATATTTTTGTTGAAAAAACACCTCAATGCTGTTATACTGTTAATATCTTACAAAAAATGGGGTACTGAAAATGGAACAGGTGACTATCAAAGAAAGTATTTATGGTGACCAGCGTCCTGCTCTTGAACAGGCTTGTGCCGCTTTATCGTCACATATTGCTCAGATCAGGGCAGAGATGACGGAAGAACTGGGAATGGATCCTGTTGAACATTATCTCACACGCATCAAGGGTGAGGAAAGTATGCGTGAAAAATGTGTCCGTAAGGGTCTGCCCGTGACAACGGATTCTGCTTTGAATATCATCAAAGATGCAATCGGCGTGAGGGTGGTCTGTGCGTTTGTCGACGATGTGTACGAAATACGCAGACGTCTGAAGGAGTCAGGAAAATACGAGTTTGTAACGGAGAAGGATTATATCCGCCATGCCAAGCCGAACGGCTACCGCAGTTATCATATCATCATTCGCATCAGCGGCCGTTATTATGCCGAAATACAGCTGCGCACGATCTCTATGGATACATGGGCGGCACTGGAGCATCATCTCAAGTACAAGAAGGAAGTCGGCGGAAAAACGGAACTGATCGTGCAGGAACTGAAACGCTGTGCGGACGAGCTGGCTTCTACTGACCTCTCTATGCAGACCATCAGGGATATGATTCTTGAACAGCAATGAACACGACACAATGAAGGGACTGTTGTTATTATGAAAGTATTACTGGCAGAAGATACCGCTGACCTGAACAAGGTGCTGACAACGGTGCTGGCGCATGAAGGCTATACCGTAGACAGCGTACTGGACGGTCTGGCGGCAAGTGAACATCTGGAGGCGGATGCCTATGACTGTATTATCCTTGACATCATGATGCCGAAAAAGGACGGCATACAGGTACTGACCGAGCTTAGACAGAAAAATATCATTACACCCGTTCTGATGCTGACTGCCAAGGCAGAAGTCGAGGACAGGGTAACCGGACTTGATGCGGAGGCTGACGATTATCTGACAAAGCCCTTTGCGATCAAGGAACTGCTGGCAAGAGTGAGAGCATTGACACGCCGCAAGACACAGTATAGCTCAGACGATTTGTCCTACAACGATTTGTCGCTGAAATCAGCCTCTTTTGAGTTAGGATCGGAAAATACAGTGCGGTTGTCCGTCAAGGAATTTGAACTGATGCAGGCGCTGATACTGAATGCCGGAAAGGTACTCAGCACACAATACCTGCTGGAGCACGTCTGGAACAATGACCCTGATGCAAAGCCGGAAACCGTCTGGCTGTATATTTCGTATCTGAAACGCAAGCTGAAAGCGGTTGCGTCTTCCGTTACCATTATCGGCAGCAGTGAGGAGGGTTTCTGCCTGCAGTAATTCTACCGGAAAAGAAGAGGCTTTTAACAGTTAAGACGATGTTATAAAAAGTTATAAAAATATGTTGACTTTTATAAGTTGTATATTATAATAGTATACTGTA
>CADCQO010000302.1 GCA_902803585.1 uncultured Ruminococcus sp. | reverse complement strand
TTCGATGCACCTGTGGAAATGTCACCGAGAATAATTGCTTCTGCGACACGGCCGCCCAGCAGTACAACGATCTCCTCCAGCATTTCCTTGCGGGAACGATAAGACTTATCTTCTGAGGGGAGCGACATTGTAAAGCCGCCCGCCATACCGCGGGGAATAATAGAAATCTGGTGTACAGGATCCTGTGTCGGGCAATAGTAGGTTGCTACCGCATGACCTGCTTCATGATAAGCTGTCAGCTTCTTTTCCTTGTCGGACATCACTCTCGATTTCTTTTCTGTACCAACAACAACCTTGATAGTTGCTTCTTCTACTTCCTGCATAGTGATGGCCTTCTGGTTCTTCCTTGCCGCTAAAAGTGCCGCTTCATTCAGCAGGTTTTCCAGATCAGCACCCGTAAAGCCGGCTGTTGATTTGGCAATCGTTTTCAATACGACATCAGGAGCGAGGGGCTTGCCCTTTGCGTGAACCTTCAGAATCTCCTCACGTCCCTTGATATCGGGACGACCAACAATCACCTGTCTGTCGAAACGACCCGGACGCATCAGAGCGGGATCAAGGATATCGGGGCGGTTGGTTGCGGCAATCATAATAACGCCTTCGTTAGCGCCAAAACCGTCCATTTCTACCAGCAACTGGTTCAGGGTCTGCTCACGCTCGTCATGACCGCCTCCCAGACCTGCGCCACGCTGACGGCCTACTGCATCGATCTCATCGATGAAGATGATACAGGGAGAATTTTTCTTCGCCTGATCGAACAGATCTCTTACACGTGATGCACCGACACCGACGAACATTTCTACGAAGTCCGAACCGGAGATGGAGAAGAACGGCACACCTGCCTCACCCGCTACGGCTCTTGCCAGAAGGGTTTTACCTGTACCGGGAGGGCCTACAAGCAGCACGCCCTTCGGAATTCTTGCACCCAGTTCATTGTACTTCTTGGGATCTTTCAGGAATTCCACGATCTCACGCAGTTCTTCCTTTTCTTCGTCTGCACCTGCCACGTCAGCAAAAGTTGTCTTTCGCTTTTCGTCCGTCATATTCTTGATCTTGGCTTTGCCGAAGCCTATCTGTTTGCCGGCATCGCCCAAACCGCCTGAAAGCCGTCGCATGAAGAACACCCATACCACTACCAGCAGACCGATCAGGATCACGTTCGGCAGGAGGTTCAGCCACCATGAATTATCCGTTGCCTGTTTCCAGTTATACTTTATCGGTGTCTGCGCATGGTTGGTATTATATTCCTTGACATAATCCTCCACAGAATCAATGAACAGAACCACGCTGGCGACATACGTCTTGATCTCGGTTCTTCCTTTATACTGGGTATTCAGTTTCAGGTTCAGTTCACCCGTACCGAAATCCAGCGAATATTCCTCTACCTGCTGATTTTTGAACATATACACAATGTCAGAGGTAGGATACTCTTCCTTCGGCTGAAGGGTAAAAATCAGCGCGATGGTAATGATCAGCAAGATCGGGATACCGAGATAGATCAAAAGATTGCGAATGGTTTTCTTGTTTTCCAAGTGCCTGTCACTCCTTTATTATTGGCAGCTTCTGATGTTGCTCAGGAATAGATTTCCGCTTTCAGCACACCCACATACGGAAGGTTGCGGTAATGCTCGCTGTAATCCAGACCATAGCCTACGATAAAGAGATCATCAATGGTACGGCCGGTATAGTCTGCGGCAATGTCCTTCTTTCTTCTGGAGGGCTTATCAAACAGCGTACAGATTTTGACGCTGGCAGCGCCTTTTTTCATCAGATGATCCCGTACATAAGAAAGCGTATTGCCTGTATCAAGGATATCCTCTACGATCAGCACATCTCTTCCGATCAGATTGCAGGACACATCCTTTGTAATCTTGATTTTACCGGAGGATACTGTCCCGCTGCCATAGCTTGAAGCCGCTATAAAATCCAGCTGGCATTGGTCGAGTGTCAGCTGACGGAACAGATCTGCCAGAAACATGACGCTTCCTTTCAGGACGCCGACAACGATCAGTTCACGCCCTGCATAGTCAGCATTGATCCGCTGTGCCATTTCTGTAACCGTTTTTGACAGTTCTTCTTCGTTCATGAGTTCTTCAAAAATATCCTTATGCAGCATAATACAAACATCCTTTCTTTTTCAGAATCTACAGCTGTGTCCGCTCTGCCGGCTGCGGCAAAATCAGCAGTACGCTTTTTGTGTTTTCTGTTACTGCATAGTCCCGTCCTGCGCCGATGCCTTCTATCCACAGAACATGGCTTCCGTCTGCCAGCAGAACGATACTATCTCTTTGTTCCTGCGGAATTTTCTGTTCTATGAAAAGTTTTCTGACCGGTTTGGTAACATTTCTGTGCAGCAGGGTAAAACTATCGCCGCTTCTTCTGGTGCGAAAACAACTTGATAATGGTATTGTATCATAATCGAGCGAATTAGCAAACAAAAATTTGTTATTTTTTTTACCGTTGTGAAATTCATCCATACTAAGATGGAATAGGAGAAATTTTTTGTCAGAAATAGCCAAAGAGTGCCGCCCATACCATGAGCATTCTGTTATCTTTGGCGGTTGTGTACGGCGGTAGATACGGAAAATTCCCTGCTTTGCGGCAGCGAACACACCATCGCGGATTTCCACAGCACCACCATTATACACAATTTTTCGCAGAAGTGCAAGGTGCTTTGCTTCGGGAATGAGTGCAAATTCCATACACAGCTTTCTGACAGCAGCGGAAAAAACTGCCGTATGCAGCTTCTGCAAATCCTCCGCACGGTAACCGCCCCCGACTTTTGCCTGTTCCAGTGCGGTTTCTGCCGTCTGCATGAGAAAATCCTCTGCTTCTCTCATACGCTGCGACAGACCGCCGATGGTGCGTTCCAGAGAAGGGTTCAGCTGTTTCAAAGAGGGTATCACTTCCAGCCGTATGCGGTTGCGGCTGTAAGCATTGGTAAGGTTGGTGCTGTCAGTGACATAAGACAGACCGCTGCTGCGGCAATAGTCCTCTATTTCGCTGCGTGTCACCTCTATCAGCGGACGGATAATTTTTCCGCGGCACGGGGGAATGCCTCCCAGACCTGCCATGCCGCTCCCCCGTGTCAAGTGAAACAGTACGGTTTCTGCATTGTCGGACGCTGTATGCGCCGTTGCGATTTTCGCACCAAGTGCCTCAGCTTTTTCCTCAAAAAAAGCATAACGGATTTCTCGTCCGCATTCTTCCGTGCCGACTTTGCGCCGCCGTGCCTCTCCTGCCACATCAGCATGAAGCACAAACAGCGGAACGTGCCATTCGTCACACAGCCGTCTGGTAAAATGCTCGTCCCTGTCGGCTTCTTCACCCCGCAAACCGTGATGGACATGACAGGCATAGACCGTCAGGGACATCGTTTCCCGCAGGGAGCATAAACAGTGCAGCAGGGTGCAGGAGTCTGCTCCGCCTGACAATCCCACTAACACGCTGTCCCCCTGAGAAAGCATATGATATTTTTGTATGGTGTCCAAAACTTTATGTTTCATCATTTTATGTTCTGTTTTCCTGTACTACACCTGTAAAGCGCATGAATTCGCCCTGCCAGTGCAGCGGTACGGAGCGTATTTCGCCGTGACGGTTCTTTGCAACGATACATTCACCGCTGTTTTTGTCGGCATCGTCATCCGCACCCTCTGTATTTTTATAATAATCCTCACGGTACAGAAACAGCACAATATCTGCATCCTGCTCGATAGAACCGGAATCTCTCAGGTCAGAAAGCTGGGGCTTGTGCTCGGCTCTCTGCTCACTGGCACGGGAAAGCTGTGACAGCGTGAGAACAGGAATATTGAACTCCTTTGCAAGAATTTTCAGACTTCGTGTGATTTCGGAAATTTCCTGCACACGGTTGTCTATTCTCCGTGAAGAAGACATCAGCTGTAAATAGTCAATGACAATCATATCAACGTGCTTCAGCCGTCTGAGCTTCGCTTTGATTTCCGGAACGGTAATACCAGGCGTACCGTCCAGATACAATTCCGCTTTGCTCAGGATATCGCCCGCTTCTATCAGACGCACCCATTCCTCGGTGTTCAGTTTGCCGGTTCGCAGGGTCGTGCCTGATATCAGGGCTTCCATCGACAATAAGCGTGAGGCTAACTGTTCCGTTGACATTTCCAGCGAGAAAAAGGCTACCCGTCTTTTGCATTTAACGGAAACGTGCTTGGCAATATTCAGCGCAAAGCTGGTTTTACCCATACCGGGACGAGCCGCCAGAAGGATAAGGTCGGAACGGTTCAGACCGGTAATGACGTTATCCAGCAGACCGATACCGGTCGGGATACCTTTGTAAAGGTCAGCGTCTTCGGAATTCAGCATATCCAGACGGTCAAATGTTTCCAGAATAACATCGCTCAGTCTTTCCAGACCGCCTCTGCCTTTATCATCACGAATATCATAAATGCGCTGTTCTGCGGCATCTATCAGCCGGCTGACATCTCCCTCAGGATTTTCTGCACTGTCAATGATTTCCCTCGCTGAAATAATAAGTTTTCTCAACTGATAATTATCACGGACAATTTTCGCATATTCCCTGACACGATGAATTTTCGGCACAAACTGTGCTAACTGCATCAGGTAGTTTTTGGATTCAGCATCGGTAAAGCCCTCTTTGTTTTTGAGCTTTTCCATGACGGTGACAACGTCCACAGGCTGGTTGAGGGTGAACAGTTCCAGCATGATCCGATAAATTTCTCTGTGGAGCATGATATGAAAATAATCGCCTGTCGGCAGTATTTCCATCACATCAACCAGACAGTTGGCGTCCAGAAGGATCGCACCCAATACAGACTGCTCCGCCTCCATACTAAACGGCATCGCCATACCGTCTGTCATAATCCGCATTTCTTTTTCTTCGTTCATATTTCCTCCAAGTATTCATTCATAACTCATAATCAGAGTACGGAAAGTGCTTCCAGTGACGAAGCGGAGAAGTGCCTACAGACCGTTCAGGCCTGATAACACAAATAATTCGGAATTCCTCCGAACTCCGAATTATCGACAGCTATCCAGATATGGCCAAAAAGCAGGATTTGTGCTTATTCTGCTTCCTTTACCATAACTTTGATGTGTGCGGAAATGCCTGTATACAGTTTGATCTCGCAGTTATAGGTTCCAAATGCCTTGATGTCGCTGTCCAGCACGATCTTTCTCTTGTCAATGGCAAGTCCGAATTTGTTTTTCAGTTCTCCGGCAATTTCCTTGCTGGTAACAGAACCGAACAAACGGCCGCCCTGTCCGGCTTTTGCCGTCATTTCCAGTATCTGACCCTCCAGACGCTTTGCGTTTTCCTGCGCTTCAGCAGTTTCTACAGCGATCTTATGCTGTCTGGACTGCTCCGCATTTTTCAGCTCGTTCAGAGCCTGTGCATCGGCTTCTTTCGCCAATTTTCTGGGCATCAGGAAATTTCTGGCGTAACCGTCCGATACATTGACCAGTTCGCCCTTCCTGCCTGTACCTTTTACGTCCTGCAGTAAAATAACTTTCATCTTGTTTCCTCTTTTCTTTTTTATAGTGAAGGCACGGCACCGGTACGCCTATCAGCTGCCGCTGTCGTCCTTATTGACATCTAATTCGCTGATAATCGACACCAGCTTTTCTCTTGCTTCTGCAATACCGGTATTTTCAAGCTGACACGCCGCCATCGTCTGATGACCGCCTCCGCCCAGCTGTTCCATAATGACCTGTACATTCAGGTCACCCAGAGAACGGGCGGAAATATTGACAGTTCTTCCGGTTTTATACATCACAAAGGAAGCCTTGACATTTTCGATGCCCAGCAATTCGTCAGCCGCCTGCGCTGAAGCAATGCGGATATCGGGAATATCCTCGTCCGCACTCGCAATTGCACAGTAATTGAAGATTTCCGCTTCACTGACGAGCTTGTACTTCACCTTGTATGTATCGATCGAATTGGAAAACAGACGTTTGACTTCTACGGTATCCGCACCGTTGCTCCGCAGGTAGGCGGCCGCCTCAAAGGTACGCACGCCGGTGCGCAGAACAAAGTTCTTCGTATCCAGCATGATGCCCGAAAGCAGAGCCTCACTCTCCAGACGGCTCAGGGAATCATGACCGAGATACTGCACCAGTTCCGCTGTCATTTCAGATGCAGAAGATGCTGACGGCTCATGATAGAACACCAATGCTTTGTCAATGTGATTAACCATCATGCGGTGATGGTCAATGACAACCACGCGGCTGCATTTTTCATAAATCGTCTTGGATTCCAGAAAGTTGGGCGAGTGTGTATCAACTATTACCAGCAGGGAATGATCGTCCAGAAGGTCAAGCGCTTCGTCCTCCGACTTGAAAATACTTTCAAAGCCAGCCTTTTCAAAGCTCGCAACCAAAGATTTCGCCAGTGTCTGCTGCCGGTTGATAAGAATATAGGCGTTTTTATGCAGTCCTTTGACCACAGCACTCCACATACCGATACATGACCCCACAGAATCAAGGTCGGAAAAACGGTGTCCCATGATAATGACATTGCTGCTGTTGTTGATGTGATTGGTCAGTGTGGCGGCAATAACACGGGTGCGCACCTTGTCACGCTTTTCAATGCCTTTGGAAACACCGCCGAAGAAACGGTAGGAATCCGCTTTTTTGATAGCAACCTGATCGCCGCCCCTTCCCAGTGCCATATCCAGCGCCTGTCTTGCCCACTGTTCATTCTCCTTGAAGGAACTGCCCGAATGACCGATACCCATTGAAACCGTTGCATTCATACGGTCGTGGATACGAATAGCACGGATATCGTCCAGAATGCGGAACTTCTCATCAATGAAACGCTTGATATCTCTTTCTTCCATCACAACCAGATAACGGCCGCCGCTTATTTTCTTGTAAAAACCGTTTGTAGATGCTACCCATTTAACAATCGCCTGTTCTACCGCTACTGTTACCTGAATCGCTTCGCTGTTGTCCGTTTCACGCTCTAATTCATCTTTATTATCAAATGCCACAATCGCAACAACGGGACGGGACTCCACATATTCGTCCGAATTGATCTTGTAGGTGTTATCGTCAATGAAGTACACAACAGAGCCATACTCATGCTTTACGCCAAAGACAATATACCAATGGTCACGATATCTGGCATCAACACCGTTTTTATCGAAAATCGACTCAATATCCTCATTGGAAAGATACTTTTTGATGTTGTCCCCCAGCGGGTCTTCCTTTTCACAGACATTTTCCGTGAAAAGAGCGTTCGCTGCTATGATTTCATCGCAGGACCCTAAAATAACGGCGGGAATGCGGATATCGTCGATAGAGCGGGACTCGTCCTTGAAGAGCCGCTTTGCAGAACTGGTCAATACATTGGAAATATAGCGTTTCAGATTCATGGTGCTGAGTACGAAAAGCAGAGAAGCCGCAATTGTCAGCGCCAGCTCAAAGAAAAACAGCCATATACTGTATCGCATGGCGGCGATAGCCATAATAAACATCGCCACCGCAAAAATCACGAAAAGCGGCATGATAAAATTGATGTGTTCTTTCTTTCTCAAATTGCTTCACCACCGACGGAAGAAATTTGCACGACCCGCCGGCACTTCAGAAAAAAATCCTCCGTATGCCGGCGACCACTCACTACTTACACTTCCATAATAATCGGGAGTATCATCGGGCTTCTTCTGGTCTTGTCATACAGCAGCTTCAGCAGGCCGTCCCTGATAGCATTCTTGAAAACGCCCCACTCATGTACGCCTTCTGACATACGTTCTTCCAGAATATCTTCCACAACGATTCTTGCTTCCTCCATTAACGGTTCGTTCTCCCGTACATAGACAAAGCCCCTTGACACAATATCAGGCCCTGCCACAATATGGCCGTCTTCGCTGTCAAGTGTTACTACAACCACGATAAGACCATCTTCACCTAAGTGCTTGCGGTCACGCAGTACGATACTGCCGACATCTCCTACACCCAGACCATCTACCAGTACCTTGCCCGCAGGAATACTTGGCAGCTGTCTCATATAATCCCTGTTGATTTCCACCACGTTGCCGATATCACCGATAAAGATATTGGAACGGGGCATTCCCATTTCCATCGCAAGCTGGGCGTGTTTGACAAGATGCTTCTGCTCGCCGTGAACAGGAATAAAATATTTCGGCTTCGTCAGTCCGTGCATGATCTTCAGTTCTTCCTGACAGGCATGACCCGAAACGTGTACTTCATACATAGACTCGTAAACAACCTTACAGCCGTGCTTCATCAGCTCATTTACCACAGAGCTGACAGCCTTTTCATTGCCGGGGATAGGATTGGCAGAAATGATAATATAATCCTCTGGCCCTACCTCTACTTTACGGTGGTCAGAATACGCCATGCGGGACAAAGCGGACATTGTTTCGCCCTGACTGCCCGTTGTAATCAGAACAATCTGCTCTTTTGCATACTGTCCCAGCATATCAATATCAATAACCAGACCGTCCGGCACATCCATATAACCCAGTTCTGACGCAATCGTCATATTGTTGACCATGCTTCTGCCGGAGAAAGCAACCTTTCTGCCATATTTTTTCGCACAGTCCAGTATCTGCTGGATACGTCCGAGATTAGAAGCAAAGGTTGCTACAATAATACGGCTTTTCTCTGCCTCTTTGAAAAGCAAATCGAAGGTATGCGCTACTTTCTGCTCCGTCATGGTGTAGCCGGGACGTTCTACGTTAGTAGATTCCGCCATCAGTGCCAGCACACCGCTCTTGCCAAGCTCCGCAAAACGTGCCAGATCAATCATACCGCCTGTTGTCGGGGTACAGTCAATTTTAAAGTCGCCTGTATGGACAATCGTGCCCGCAGGCGTATGAATCGCAATCGCTACGGAATCCGGTATAGAGTGGTTGACATGGATAAATTCAATGGACATACAGCCCAGCTTGATTCTCTGACCGGGTCTGACGGTATGCAGTTTTGTCTTTCCGACAAGATTATGCTCTTTCAGCTTGCTTTCTACCAGTCCCAGTGTCAGCGGAGTACCGTAAACCGGCAGATTAAACCTCCTCAGCAGATACGGCAGAGAACCAATATGATCCTCGTGTCCGTGCGTCAGCACAACACCCTTTATTTTTTCCTTGTTCCTGTCGAGATAGGTAAAATCCGGAATAACCAGATCAACGCCGAGCATATCCCCATCGGGAAATGCCATGCCGCAGTCGAGCAGGAACATATCGTTGTCACACTCAAAAAGCGTAATGTTTTTGCCTATCTCATTCAGACCGCCCAGAAAAGTGACTTTGACGGAATGATCGGCGGCATTATTGTAATGTCTTTTCTGCTGGTAGCCGTTCTGCTTTCCGTTTCCGGCTGTACTGCGCCTTATTTTCTCCAGCGGAGAGGTTTTTCTCTCTTCATACGGTACCATAGAAGAAGGACGGGATGCCACAGCAACACCGTTTCGTTCCCCGTACCTTCCTCCTGTCGCTCCTGAAAGTCTTTTCCCTCCTGAACGACCGGTCATGTTTTTCTGATGCGCCATTCTTCCGTTTCCCGAAAATCTTGAGCCTGAAACACCCTTGTTTCCGTTATTTTTCGGCGCATTCTTTCTGTTAAATTCTGACAACACGCTAAGTAACCCTCCATTTCTGAAATTACGGGGAAAATACTGAATCAAAACACTTCTCTCCGTCACCCATTGACGCACCCGAAACCTGCTGTCTGCCGCACCATCACAAAAAATTCCGGCACAAGGCAATGAAAAAGCACCGGCAAGACGAGTATCGACGTGCAGGGTACAATTGATTCAGCGATCCCGCTATCAAGCAATCGCATAGAATAATGATATTTTGTTGTATTTCCGTAACAAAATCATCCACTTCCGAACACAGCTATATAGAACATTTTACTCTAACTCTTTGGGTATGTCAAGCGTTATTGAAACGAAATTAGTCACTGTTAACCCGCCCTGTCTGCTGCACCAAAATGGAAATTTACACCAGAAGCCAGTCAGAAAACAGCAGCAAAGCGTCATC
>CADCQO010000301.1 GCA_902803585.1 uncultured Ruminococcus sp. | reverse complement strand
GCCTGCACTAACCGAAAACGAAAAATATCAGAATACTATCTTCTTCCCCATCGGTCAGCCGAATGACGCTTATGCACAGTATTTTGTCGGACAAAGCTATCTTGCACCGCTTTCAATGCAGCAGATGCCGATGTTCAATGTCACCTTCGAGCCGGGATGCCGAAACAACTGGCATACACATCATGCCGTAAACGGTGGCGGTCAGATGCTGATCTGTGTCGGCGGAAGAGGATATTATCAGGAATGGGGCAAGGAGCCGCAGGAGATGACACCCGGTACAGTCATCAATATTCCGGCGAATGTCAAGCATTGGCACGGTGCGGCACCGGATTCGTGGTTTTCTCATATTGCCGTTGAAGTTCCCGGTGAGGGTGCAAGCACCGAATGGCAGGAAGCTGTTTCTGATGAGGATTACGGCAAGCTGAAATAAAGTCGGTGACAGCATGAAAGCAAAGCAGATCACTATGCGTATCATAGACCTGATAATGACAGGAAATCTTGTGGTTATCCTACACAGATGCCACACAAAGCGACAACATTTGACACTGGATATTTATACCCATTTACAGAATAAAAGTAATAGGTATGCATTTGACATACAAACAGGTCTGTCAGTTTGTTCTGAATAAAAATGGCAGGGTACACGGTCATGTGGCTGAGTACCCTGCTTTTTTATTATATTACAGACATATTGGTTTATAGGACAAGGCTTTGTCTGCAATTTGCTCCGGTGTGAGATCATCCCAGAAGATATAATCTGAAATGTCCGGGTCGATCACACCGCTTTTCAGCTTCTCTTCAAGCCTGTCGAGTTCTTCTTCAGAATGATTTTCCACATCCAATATCTGATTTACCAGACCAATTATTTGCTCTCTTGACCATAATTCCATTTTATCACCAACTTTATTTATTCAGCTTCTGATCTGCTCCATAATGTACGGATCCTTTATCTTGCTGTCCTCGGCAAAGGTCAGCACCTTCGTCATGATCTCAGCGGTTTTCGGGTCTTCATCAATGAACGGCAGGAACAGCCTGTTCTTTTTGCCTGCTGCAAGCACATTGATCTGATGGCCGCCGATCTTGTGTATTACGCCGCTGCCGAGATGAACGGTATATTTCCCGTGAGTTCCCTCAATAAAGGCATGATTCTTTTCAAAGTGTACATTCTTGATGCCGAACAGCGACAGATTGAATTCAAGGATAACACGGCGCATTTCAACTGTTGAATGGCTTGTTTCCGGATCAACTCCGCCTGCGTGTGCAACGCTGACTGCAAGGTCAACATCACGCATTATCTCAGAATATATTATATCCGGCACATCCTCTATTTTCAACAGTGCTCCGGTTTTTCTGTCGGCAAAGAACACACCCTCCAGTGTCGGTGCTTCAATATCCCCGGGGGAGAACCAATCAGCTTCTGCATAGATCGAAGCAATGATATTATCCTTGTAGTAGATTTTCTGTAAGCCGTCTTCATAATCTGCTACCCAGCGGCGATTTTTAAGTGCACCCACCGTGCGCTTTGTCTGTATCTGATTTCCGGCAAACATAAGGGAACGATCCTTATTCATTTCCTCCGGCAGCTTGACATAAAGCTCACGGAATACCTGACGGAAGGGCTGCTTTCTGCCTTCACTGTTGCCGAGCGTCATCATCAGCTTCTGATAATCCGCCCATACTCCGGCTTTATAAAGATCAAACGGATGTGCAACACGAAGCTTTGTATCTTCACTGGTATTATGTAATTCTCCGGTTTGATCGGATAGTCCTTCTTGTGTCGGCAGCCCGCTGACCGGCTTGTCATCGTCGGAAATAAAGAGAATGTTTTCCGTTATTGCTTTTGTGACCGGGTTTTCGCTGAGTCTGCGAAGCTCGCCGAATGTAAAGCAGTCACGCTCCTCCATAGCTGTTTCAAACATTCTCACGGTACGGCTGTACTGCTGCCTTAGCTTATCGCAGAATTCTTTGATCTGCAAAAACACATCATACTTCTTTATTGCGGCAGGAACGGATTTCAGCACCTTGCCGTCCTTTTCTACTGTTATGGCAGCTTTTCCGAAGGAGTCAACGCAAATTCTCACATCATAATCTCCGATGCGGTTATTCTCAAAATAGCTGCTGTTCTCCTGCACAAGAGCCGTTTCCATAGAAAGGGTAAGCCTTGTTTCGTCACTGTATCCGGCTGTGACAGCAAGGTTTTTCAGAGCGAATGCACAGGCTTCGCCCTCGCTTGCTCTGCGCTGTGCGCCGAACTGCGTGCTTTCCTTTAGGAATCTTTGAATGAATTCGTATCTTTGCAGAATATCCGATTTATCCTTTGACGGGATAATAGCTAAAGCCATGAGCAGGTCTTTGTTTCTCTTGTCGCTGATTTGTTCCTCTGTCGCTGAAATATCCATTTTGCCGAGAGCAGCGTCAGCATATTTTCTCGCACGGGTATGCTTGTT
>CADCQO010000300.1 GCA_902803585.1 uncultured Ruminococcus sp. | reverse complement strand
GGCAACCTTGAAAATGCTGACGATGACAGCAAAAACCTGATGTACGAAAATTTCTATTCGTCATTCACGACAATCGTTGTCAACGGAAAAGCCTGCCGTTTCGGAGAAGGCGAACAGGTTGCTGCTCCATACTACGATCAAGAAAAGAATGTGTGCCTTACTGTGCAGAAATTCGGTGCAATTGAAGTAACACAGACACTGCGTTTTGCAGACGGTATGCAGAGCGGTCATGATGATATGCTGCTTGTAACCTATTCCGCAAAGAACACTGGAGATGAAGAGGTACTGCTTGGTATCAGAATCATGCTGGACAGCCAGCTTGATAAAGATGACCAATGTACCCTGAAGGCAGATAATGCCCTGCTGGATTTTGAAAAGGAATATAAGGGCGATATTCCCCAGCAGTGGTCGGTCGTTTCCAAAAACGGAAAAATCACTGCTTACGGTAAAATTCTGACCGTGCCTGACCGCATCGAATTTGCCGACTGGTCGTCACTTTTCGACAAAAAATGGGGATATACTGTCGATTCCTCAAAGGATATCCGTGACAGTGCCGCCGCTCTTATATGGGACAATGCTCCCATCGCAGCCGGAACAGCAAAAGAATACTCCGTTTATTACGGCGTAAAGAACAAGGATTCCGGCAATGAGCCTTCGGAACCCTCTCAGACCTCTGAACCGTCCGGCTCTTCGGAAACTTCTCGTCCTGCGGGATCATCTGTTCCGGCAGACTCTTCTTCTCCCCAGACTTCAAAATATTCCGAAATTTCCAATCCTGCCAATAATCCTGTATTGACAGGTGAACAGAGCGGTCTTCTTGCCGCCGCTGCCGCAGCACTGCTTTCTTCTGCTGCAATATTTTTCGGCATTAAGAAAAGGAGGAAACAGTAATGAGTAAACATCGCAAAAAATTCAACCGGACACTTGCTGTTATCTTATCCTCCATGCTGATCGCATCAACTGTTATTCCTTCTCTCCATGCCATCGCTGAGGACACTTATCCTGCCGGCGTGAACTGCGTGCTGGTTTCCGATGATAACGCCGTGTTCAACGTGGAAAAAGCCACCATTGACGGCAATATATACGCCCATGACAATATCACGTTCTATGGTTCGGAGGGTATGAAGGTAGACGGTTCTGCAGGTTCACACGGCAGTATCTCGGATAATATCTCTGCTTCTGTCAGAAACAATACCAAGTACACGATCCCTGATTTCTCGGCAGCCATCGAACGGAATGCCTCCTATCAGAAAACATTTGCCAGCAATGCAGAATTTTCTGACACCACACTTGATCTCACACAGAGCATTTATGCGGACGGTAATGTGACACTGGACGAAGTGACGCTCACCGGTCACGGCTACATCACCGCTGAAAATACCATTGACTGCCGCAGTCTGAAAACACAGGACAACGACTATGTTATCATGTACGCCAAAGAGGGCGATATTATCATCAGTGCCTCTTCGCTGACCCTCAACGGCGTTATCTACGCACCGCACGGCAAAGTTATTTTCAATGTCAAGAACCTGACAGTCAACGGCGGTATTTATGCCGAAGATGTTGAGTTCAACGGTACAGAACTGTCCATCAACAAGACAGAGAAATACAACCTCCTTGTCATGGATCGTCTGGTTGTAAACGCCGGCGAGGACAGAGAAATCTATGTAGGCGAAACACTGACACTGGAGGGAATCTCCAATTATGAGAATGTCAGCTATGAGTGGAGCAGCGACAAGAGCGTTTCCTTTGATAATGCCCGCGCACAGACAACTTCTGCTACGTTCTCCAAAATCGGTACATATACTGTAAAACTGACCGGTAAAGTGGACAATATGTCCGACAGCGACACGCTGACAGTCAAGGTCAACCCTGACCCGTCAAAGACCTTTACAACGACTTCTGACTTCACATCAGGTACATCAGAAGGTACTGTCGCAAAGGACGGCTCTCTGTATCTTGACACCGAGGATAAGACCGTTTCCCCCATCAAGCGCAGCTATCAGGGTAAAGGTGTCAGCGGCATCAATACGGACAGCACCGTTACAAAGGACAGAATCACCGCTTCTTCTGATTCACTGGATATCAGCTATGACCTTAAGGGTGTCGGAAGCAATATCAGCGCAGAAGAACAGGGCATCGACTTTGTATTCCTGATCGACAACTCTGGCAGTATGTACGGCGCTTATCTGGAAAACGCCAAGCAGGCCGCCAAGACGATTCTTTCCTATATGCGTGAGGGCGACAGGTACGCTATCTCCGATCTGGGAAGAGTGCATCTGGGCTTTACTGATGACAAGGAACTCATAGAGCAGGAAATCAACAAAGTAGGCAACGGCAGCGGTTCGAGTGAAACAGACGACGGTATCAATATCGTCAACCAGCTTTTTGATGAGCAAAGCTCCGCGAACAGACAGAAATATATGATCGTACTGGCTGACGGCGAAGCATTTGACGGTGACTATTCTCTCGAAACCATGAGAAAATATGCACAGGATTCTGCCGACAGAAACATCAGAATATTCGCTCTGGCAATGCGTGACGAAATGCAGAACATGCAGGATGCCGCCATCATCTCGAAGGGTATCTATAAAAACTGCCCTGATGCAGAAACCATCAAAACATTCATGGAAAAGTTAGGTGCGGTTATCTTCAATTCTGCCGCAAGAAATGTCCTTTTCAAGACAACGGTTGCTGACAGAAGCATCATTGATTTTGAAAACATCTCCCCCGCTCCGGCATCTGTAACAGAAAATGAGGACGGTTCCGCAGAAATCGCCTGGAGTTTTGATGCTTTTGAGATAGATGAGGAACAGAGCATCAACATTCCCGTCAAATCAGATATGTTCCCCGAAAGCGGCTATGAAAGAATCACCTACAATACCGCTCTCTATTACAACGATAAGGAAGGCAAGGGACAGAAGACCTATCTGGACGATGTAACACTTCCTTGTGATACCTACAGGAATACCGGTACATGGTCTGCGGTCTATGACAGCCAGCGTCCAGACTGCCAGTGGACAGGCATTTACTGGAACGGCGTTTATCCGTCTGATTCCTCCGCAGATATCTATATTTCCGTAAGCAATGACGGCATCAACTACACCGAAGAAAAGAAAGTCGTCAACTACACATCACCGGAAAATCTCACAGGAAGATATATCCGTGTACGGGCAGAACTGAAAAAAGGCTCTGACGGTTCATCACCCGTGATCGAGGACATTACTGTCATTTCGGGAACAATGAGGCTTTCTGAACCGCTCAATTATAAAGTTTCTGCAAAAATCGACACCAACGGCAGTGTTTACGCTAACCGTCCCGCTGTTTTATACGCTGATATCACGGGCAGTTCCGACAGCGTGAAGAATATCGAATGGACAGTAGGCGGTACGAAGGATTATACACTGGATACTTCTGACCAGCTCCGTCCTGTTGTGACATTCCTGAAGGACGGAAATTACAGCATTACACTGAAGGTTACAGACGAAAACGGCAGTATCTCTGAGAGCAAGTGCAATATTGAAGTCATGAAAGAAGAAAATGTTTCTGACATTATCTTTGATGACGGCACAAGCTATGCACCCGTAAAATACACTGTCGAAGGAGAATTCAACTACTACAACTATTATGGCGATCATGCAAGAACCGTTCATCTGAAAACGGATAATCCCTCTGCTATTGCATGGGTGAGCGTCCGTTGTATTCCTGATGATGAAGTGTACATTACCCGCTGGAACAAGGTATGGGTGTACCATATTGACGAAGAATTGAACGCTTCCTTTAATCTCCCAAATTATACGGGTAAAATGGAGATCACTGCCTACGACTGGAGCGGTACTCCCTATACCTATACTTTTGATAATCTGTATGATAATACCCGTCCCACAGTTGAGCTGATTAAACCTGACAGCCTTTATCCAAACAAATGCTACTACACGCTTGATCCCTATACCGTCAAGGTGAAGACAGAGGATAACTGTGAACTGGATCGTGTGGAACTTTATGTGAACGATGAAAAAGTGGAGCTTGATGAAAACGGCAGCTATACCTTTACTCCTACTGAGGCAGGCTGGTACACCTTCAAAGCAATTGCATATGATAAGGCCGGCAATTCCGCACAAAACTATTACAGCCATCATATCGACCAGGATACTTACAGACCCGATTTCAATCCTTTCAGCCTGAACAGAAACAATGCCAGCATCGGCAACGAAATTGTCTTTACAGCAAAGGCGTTTGATAACCAGACCGGCATCAAATCGGTTGTCTACACCGTCAACGATGAGGAAATTACCCTCGATGAAAACGATGAGTACCGCTATATTGCCAATAAAACCGGCGAGTTCATCTTCAAAGGCGTTGTTGTTGATAACCGTGACAATACCTATGAGCGCACCGCCCGACTGGTTGTAACGGAAGATACACAGCGTCCCTCTGTTTACATCACCGCTACCAAGAGCGGAGAAATGCTTGTCGGCACAACAGCAACCGTTACTGTCACTTACAACGATAACGTAGCTGTCACAAAAGTGGATATCGATGTCAACGGCACTTCCCGCAAGCTGAACGAAAACAACCAGTTCAAGCTGAAAGCGGAAGAGGCCGGCAATATTGTGATCACTGCAACGGCTTATGACAATGCCGGCAACGCTGGTGTTACCACCTATCGTCTGAAAGCTATTGCAGAAGATACTGCACCGCCTTCTGTATGGTTCTATCCTTCCTCACGATATGAGTATCAGGACAGAATATATGGTATTACAGTTACATCTACTGACAATACGCAGGTAGGTTTCAGAAACTTCTATCTGGACGGAAAGAAACTTGAGCCGACAGAACGCAGTTCTTCAACGCCTGATTACAGATATGATGACTATTACGAATTCAACCCGTCTGAAATCGGTGCAGGCGAGCATACCTTCAAGGCCGTCACCAAGGATTCCTCCGGCAACAGAACCGAACTTGAAAAGACCTTTACGGTTTCCGACACCAGTATGCCGGACATTTACTTTGACGGCGGTTATTACTTCAATACGGACGCTGATGTTGTCCTGACGCTGAAAATAACCGACAATACAAAAATCGCTTCTGTCACCGGTACGCTGAATGACAAGCCGATCCGCCTGAAAAATGTCGGAGAACAGACCCTGACAATTGAAAAAGCACCTGCAGGCACTTATGTTTATTCCGTCACCGCAAAGGATATTTACGGCAACGAGCGCACTTCTACCCGTAATGTTGTCGTAAGAGATACCATCAAGCCCGTCATTACCCTTTCAGAAGTAGCGGAAGAATACTTCATTCCTGATGTACCCGTTATCAGAATGAACGTAACAGACAACGTGGAAGTTGATTCTGTAACCGTCACCATGAACGGCCAGACACTCGAATATGACGGCAAAAACATTCTTCTGCCCGATACCCTCGCAGAAGGTACATACACTATCAGTATCATCGCAAGGGATACGGTCGGCAACAGTGCCTATGAAACAGTCCGCTTTACTGTTTCCAAGCCGAAAGACGTTACTCCGCCTGTTATTGAGGAAGTAAGCATTATTCCTGAACACCCTGAAGTCGGCTCACCGATACAGGTCTTTGTCACAGCTTCTGATGACAGCGGCGAGGTAAATATCGAAGTCAGCACCAACGGCATTCCATTTACCTATGACAACGGTGCTTATGTTTACACCCCACAGACGGTCGGAGAAATTTCTATTCTCATCAAGGCAACAGACCCTTCGGGCAATTCTTCCTCACTGAACCCCACCGGCTATGTGAGTCAGGACGCTACCGCACCTGTTGTTACAGCAGACTATTTCAGCACAATGACCGTCAATGAAAGCCAGACCATTACCGTTCGTGCAACCGACAACAAAGCCCTCGCAACGGTTGCACTTCAGATGGACGGTAATTATGTCACACTTTCTGACAATCAGTATGTATTCACCCCGTCAAGTTCCGGTACTTACACATTTATCGCTATGGCGGCAGATGCATCGGGCAATATCGGTTCTCAGAGCTTCTCGATAGAAGTAACGGAAAAACAGGACGAAGAAGCTCTCAAACAGTACCTTGTCAACCGTAACGAAACGGCAACCGATGACGGCATCAAGTCCTTCATCAAGGAATACAACACACCGCTCAAAATCTATGAATTCACCAAAAATAACCTCCAGCCGCAGTTCTACGGCGGTTCCAGAAAGGGAGCGGCGGCTGTCTATGCACAGGGCGGCGGCAACGATGTCGATACAGCCAGCTTCCTGATTGCCGCTTTGCGCAAACTCGGTTATCCGGCAAGATATGTCAGCGGTACTGTCATTTACTCTGAGGACGAACTGAAAGCCCTCACCGGCGCAAAAGACACTGCCTCTGCCATAGACACCCTCAATGCCTCCGATTATGACAGCCAGCCCTACTATACACCCTCCGGCAAGAAACTGCTCGGTATCCATCATACATGGGTAGAAGCCTATGTACCTGAAACGATGTGCGGCGGCACAGGCGAAGGAAAAACATGGGTAACGCTTGACCCCTGGTATAAGAAGTGTTCTCTCAGTGAAGGCACAATCGAACAAAAGGATTCCAAAGACGATTTGTCTTACATGATGTATCAGGAGATTACAGATACCCTTACAGAGCTTGAAAAACAAACAGGTGCTGTCGGCAATATCGAGAATCTCAGAAAATTCTATTCCGATATGATGGCTGAGAAGGCTGCCGGATTCAGCTACAAAACCCTCAAAATTCAGCCGACAACACTTGACAGCCTTCCCAAATCCCCCGAATTCACTATCATCAGCAAAGACAAGTCATTTGCTGATGTGGCAGAAGAAGACCGTGACCAGATCACTTTCAGCATCGGCGGAAAAGAGCTTGCTTCTGTCAGCACTTACGGCATTTCATCGAAAAATATCCTCCTCCAGTATGTCCCCGCAGCAGATAAGGACAAAACAACATTTGACAATGCGGAAGGCAACTGGAAAAAGACAGGCATGAATATTTCCGTTGTGCCGGTCATTACAGCAGACGGAAAAGAGCTTGGCAGAGGAACTGCCGTAACACTCGGTACAGAACAGAGCATGACTATTGCAATCCGCTCGGCAGGTACAACAAAGTCCTTCAACGATCCTGTTTGTGCCGGCAATATGTACGCTGTCGTTACCAATGCCTATGATCTCTCTGCAAAGGATATCCAGACAGCTTATGACAAGATGGCAGAAAATGCCGCAGCTGACAAAGCATTCTCCCCCTATTCAGAAGAACTGCTTGGTTCTCTCCTGAACTATGCAGGAAAAATGTATTATTCTCTGAACGACAGATATGAAGAAGCCTATGCCGCAAAATACAACATGAACGTGATTCCGAAAATATCAGTCGGTCTTTTCGGCTACGAATTCGGTACAAGAACCAATTTCTACGGCAATGTTACCGGAATCAAAGACGGTCATTTCATGACGGATATTGACGAATACACCTTCACCGCTGTCAGCAGAGATGGAAACGCTGATAACAGAAAGAGTTATATTCTTTCTCAGGGTGCAATGGGTTCTTATCTGGAAGGCTATGTATGGTCATTCATTACAGATGCCAGCGGACTCTCCACCATGTCCGTTATCGCCGCTTCTATGGCACAGGATGTTAAACTGCTTAATATCACAGCAGATAACCTCTCTGATATCTATTCCGCTTCCCTGTCTGATGAAGTTGTCAGCGATATTGTAAAGCATGTCCGTGAAGGTTATACCGCTATTGTCCCTGCAAAGGAAATTACGATTGACGACTGGACGGGCACAGGCTATATTCTGGTTAACTATGATACACTCGAAAAGAACTATTTCCGTTTGTCTACTACAATCAACGGCGGCGGAGAATCGCTTATCATCTCTCTGGACGATGTTATGATTTCCGATAACAAATGTAAAGGCGGCTGGGGCGCTGAAGATGCTGAATCGCCTTCTCCTGATGACAAATACCCCATGAAAAAATACGACCTGTCCAACGGCCGTTATACAGTCAGCGGCAAACTGCTGAAGGGTGACGGCTCATCGGTTTCAATGGCAAACGAGGCAATGAACACCGAAATCCTGCTTACTGTACAGGATAAGATGGTCTATCTCTCACCGGTATTCCACGGTATGAAAGTCAAGGGCAAGACGTACTATATCAGTCATATCGACTACTATCTGGACGGTTACACTACTGATGAAAGCGGCAGACCTGCTGGCAGTTATGATTCTTCAACCGTTTATTCTTATCTGAAGGACAGCAGCGGCAATCCGGTTTCCGATGAATATGGCTCCAGTTATCCGGAAAAAGTCACCTTCCCGCTGATTTATGACGGTTTTGTCACCGGCAAAGTACCGCTGAGAGTAACCGTCAGCGCTATGGAAGGACTTGACTCTGTTGAAAGCGCTAACCCCGTTTACCTGTTTATCGACTGGAAGACCCTGCGGTATAAAGGCAAAAATGGCAGCAAACCCGGCGATGACCCCTCTGAAGAAGATCCCGGTTCACACGGCGGTCATGGAACGCCCGATGATCCGGAACTGGGCGGCAATGACGGATATCCCACCTATGATGAATACTACGCCTGCGATATTGACCTTGAAAAGCTGATGCAGAAGGTTTATCGTATCAGAGTCATGATGGCGACCCTCCGTCTGCAGTGTGCAACGCTCGCTATGACAAAATCAGCTTACAGCATTTCCAATCCGGAAGGCTGGCTGTCAACAATGTTAGATACCACCGGCGCAGCAAGCGGTATGCTGAGTGCGGCAGATAATGCCGATTATGCGGCAAGATCTCTGTATGATGCCCGCAATATGCTGATGGACTTCTACTTTGAAACCGGCGATCAGACGCAAATCGTTCTTGATATGATGGAAAAAGCAAACGCTGAACTGAATAACTGGATCAATGAATGTATTGTTAATGATTTCCTGTCATCAGTCGAAGACAGCGTAAAGGATAAACTGGTTTCCAAACTGCCGGAAAAAGTTCAGACAGCCTATAATCTCTACAAACTTTACGAGGGCATATCATCTATCAATGATAGTCTGGAAAAGTTGGCAGCGAAAAGCAATCAGCAGCAGTAAGTTTCTGAGAGATATTTCCTGTCACACACAAAAAAACGCAAGAGGGTTGTCCTGATACGGGACAGCCCTCTTGTCAGCTGTGAACCCGATAAAAAATCAGAAAAAACATCGGACTTCCGGCTGTCATCAATATCCTGAAAGAGGTGAACACATTGAGTATCTATATCACAGGCGACACGCACGGCGCTTTTAACAGGATCCGCTATTTCTGTCAGGAAGACCACACCGTAAAAGAGGACATTCTGATTATTCTCGGCGATGCGGGCATTAACTGTTATCCCGGCATGAACGGTGCCCTGAAAGAAGACCTGAACCGTTTGCCTATTACTTTTTTCTGCATTCACGGCAACCACG
>CADCQO010000299.1 GCA_902803585.1 uncultured Ruminococcus sp. | reverse complement strand
ATTCTATGGTTCAGATGAAACAGCCGCACGGTATGCCGCCGCTGTTTCCGCAGTTAAAAAGGGTGTCGGGCCGAATGTCAATGTGTACAATATGGTTGTGCCAAATCATGCGGCTTTTGGTCTGCCTGAAAAATATCTGAAAACTATGAACAGCGAAAAGTCCAATATCCAGACAATCTATCAGTCCTATACAGAGGACGTGATATCGATCGATGTCTATGAAGCAGAAGAAAAGCACAAAGATGAATACATCTATTTCAAGACCGACCATAACTGGACAGTAATGGGTGCGTATTACGCTTATCAGGAATTCTGCAAAGCGCTGAAGGCTTCCCCTGCTGACCTCTCAAAACTTTCAAAGGGCAGTATCAGCGATTTTAAAGGCTCCCTTTTTGTGGCTACCAGGACCGAAGAAAATGCAAAGGGCAATAAAGAATTAGCCGCTAATCCCGATACAGTGGTGTATTATAATATGCCGTCCATTGAAAGCTGTAAACTGCTGGAAAACGGCAGAAGCGAAGAACAGGAAGTAGCGCTGATTGCTTCCTTTGCAGAGGGCAGCAATGCTTACAGTGCCTTTATCTGGGGAAATAACCCCTATATGTCTGTCAAAACTTCACACAAGACCGGCAGAAAACTCTGTATCATCAAGGATTCCTATGGCTGTGCGCTGGCACCGTTCACAACCGCCCATTTTGATGAGGTATATATTGTCGATCCCGCCTATTATGACGGAAATGTCGTTGAGTACCTCCGAAAAAACCAGTTTACGGACGTGCTGGTGATCAACAGCGTGATGACCGCCAATACCGAATTCAGGATAAAGGATATCTTGTCTATCCTTCCATGAACGATGAAAAAAGGGGGGTGCCGTATGCTCGGCAAAAACGTTAAAATTGAGATTTTCGGCACGCTCGCCGAGAACTGTCTGTATTCCGGCTTTATTATCGGCCGTTCCTATACAGACTCCCGTTCTGTCTATGTCATCAACAAAAAAGGCTCGCTCAGCGGAACGGTGGACTGCACAATTATCGCTATTGCCTCCTCTCACAACAGACTGCAGACACGTCTGGTAGCCGCCCCTGTCAATGAGATTTTCTATGAACCTGAGATCCGTCAGCGTCTGGAACGTGTGTCTGTGCGGTTTGACAGATTGATCTGTATGTATGAGAAATCCTGCGGGGCAGTCGTTTACCGCCGTACCCCCAGAGATGGTACAAAAATACTCCTTGTCAAGAACCATAACGGCAAATGCTGGACTTTCCCAAAGGGTCATGTAGAACTGCATGAATCTGAAACGCAGACAGCCCTGCGGGAGATCAAGGAGGAAACCGGACTGACCGTAACGCTTGAGCCGAATTTCCGCCGTACCGGTTTGTACCGGCCGTTCGGCAAGATACGCAAATATGTGGTTTTTTTTCTGGCGCGGGCCAGTGAAGCGGTTGTCAGTATGCAGCCTGGTGAAATTGATTATTATCTCTGGGTCTCGCTTGACGATGCAATCCGCCTCTGTTCTCACGAAAACGACACCAAAATTCTTGCAGAGGTACGCAAGCGTCTGGCAGACACTACATAATTTCCCGCATCTCCCTTTTTGATAAAATAATGCCGCCGGCTTTCTCTTCGGAATGTCACGAAAAGAAAAGCCGGCGGCTGTTTTTGGTGCTGCTGATACTCAGATGTCCTTGTCAAAGAGAGAATGATAGAAGGCTTTATAATCGGTGCGTTTTTCGTGGGTGAACTGGATTGCATCGCGGGGGTGCTGGTTCAGTCGTCCTGTGAGAAGATAGGGGACATCATAGCCCCAGATAAGTCCCTGTTCTCTGAGCGGAACAATATGGTTCTCGATAAAGGTCAGCAGGGGGCTGATGTGATATTTCGGGTTTTTCAGGAAGCCGAGCAGCAGTTCGGTCGGACAGTTGCCCGCACCTCTGCCAAGACTGCTGACAGTGGAATCCAGATAGCTGACACCCATTGTCAGTGTTTCGATGGTATTTGCAAAAGCTAACTGCTGGTTGTTGTGAGCGTGAATGCCGATATGCTTATTGTATTTTTCCGCCATGTTCAGGTATTTTTCCGCATAACGTCTCATCTGCTCCGGATAGAGAGAACCGTAGCTGTCTACAATGTAGATGGTGTCAACACAGCTTCTGCCGATAAGTTCGAGGGCATCTTCCAGATCCATGTCATTTGATTTGGAAATTGCCATGATATTGATGGTCGTTTCATAGCCTTTCTTGTTCGCATACTCGACAATTTCCAGTGCTGAAGGAATGGTATTGATGTAAGTGGCGACACGGATCATATCAATGGGGCTGTTCGCTTTATCAATAATATCCCTGCGGAAATCTGTACGTCCGACATCTGCCATTACAGCGATTTTCAGATCGGTATCGTTATCTCCCACAATGGCATAGATATCATCGTCATTGCAGAATTTCCATTTGCCGAATTTATCTACATCAAACTGCTCTTTTGAAGCCTTATAGCCGAATTCCATATAGTCAATGCCCGACTGGATATTGCATCTGTAAAGATCACGGACAAACTCGTCTGTAAAAAAGAAGTTGTTGACAAGTCCGCCGTCTCTGAGCGTACAGTCCATTACCTTGATATCCGGTCTGAAAGAAACCAATTCACCTTTTTTCAACATATTTATTCCTCCTTGTTTTTGATGGATAGGATAACACGGATATTATACACCCTGCACCGCCGTTTGACAACATTTTTCTTCATTTTTACGAGATAGGGCAAAAGAAAACGCCGGAAAATATTTTTGCGCTGACACCGCAGCGGCGGCAAATGCTGTTATCTGTCGGGTACAGAATAGAGGGTAAAAAAACAACCGCTGCCGTCCGAAAAGCAGCGGTTGTTT
>CADCQO010000298.1 GCA_902803585.1 uncultured Ruminococcus sp. | reverse complement strand
CTATGCTTTCTATCATCCGTTCTGGAAGGGAGAAAATAAGTCGGTTGATGAACTTGCAAAAGAGGTTATCCAGGGCAAATGGGGAGCGGGAGAAGAACGGAAAAAGAAATTGACTGCTGCAGGCTATGACTATCAGGCGGTGCAGAAGCGGGTCAATGAGCTGATGAAGTAAGTATGTAAACATACATACCCCGGCAGGAGCATGTAACGGCTCTTGCCGGGGCACTATTTGATGTTTAAAAAATCACACATTAAACACAGCGTCTCGGAAATAATAAACAATATAGCGCACACGAAGATGATAATATGTGCAAAATAACAATAGTAGCGACTATTATAGCAGGGGTTCGCCTCCTCTCGCTTCCACAAACGCCCCCTCACTGCGTTCGGGGGTTCTTTTTTTGGTTATACTATTGACAAAAGAGGTTAGATGTATTAAACTATATACGATGAAGATTAGACATATCTAATTGATTATTCCGGTGTTAAGATCGGATTTTTTTTGAGTGGTTATTAGACTTATCTAATTCATATTGAAGGAGGTAAACACTATGATGCCGCTGTCTTTGGCTGATACGGGTGAGGAAAAGACCATATTGAAGGTGGTCGGTTCGTCCGAAGTCAGAAAGCATCTGGAAACCCTTGGCTTTGTCTGCGGCTGCCCTGTTCGTATCGTGAATACATTTGGCGGTAATATCATCGTCAATATCAAAGACACCAGGGTGGCTATAAGCCGCGAAATGGCACAGAAAATCATGCTGTCAGACCACGGATAGTATTATCAGCAGCAGTGGAAAAACAGCAGCAATAAAAGGAGGAAAATTATATGAAAACGCTAAGACAGGCGCAGGTGGGACAGACCGTAAGGGTCGTAAAGCTTCACGGAGAAGGCGCACTCAGACGCAGAATGATGGATATGGGTATCACCAGAGGAACGGAAATCTTTATCAGAAAGATAGCTCCGCTCGGTGACCCGATAGAAGTCAATATCAGAGGCTATGAGCTTACTCTCAGAAAAGAGGACGCCGAAATCGTGGAAATAGAAACGGAGGAAAACTAAGATGGCTATCAGAATAGCGCTTGCCGGAAATCCGAACTGCGGCAAGACGACACTTTTTAATCTGCTGACAGGTACTCATCAATATGTGGGCAACTGGCCGGGGGTGACGGTGGAGAAAAAGGAAGGCAAGCTCAAAAAACATACGGACGTTAAGGTTACAGACCTTCCGGGAATCTATTCTCTTTCGCCCTATACGCCTGAAGAAGTGGTGGCAAGAAATTATCTGACGGAGGAAAAACCCGAAGTGATTCTCAACATCATTGACGGCTCACATATCGAGCGAAATCTGTATCTTACCACACAGCTTTTAGAGCTTGGCATACCAGTTGTTGTAGCTGTCAATATGATGGATGTTGTCAGAAAAAGCGGCGACAAGATAAAAACATCAGAGCTTTCAAAGGCTTTAGGCTGTCCTGTGGTGGAAATATCCGCACTGAAAAACGAGGGTATCGACAAGGCAATAGAGGAATGTCTGAAAGCGGCCGATGGTGCGAAGCCCGTACCGAATCACACTTTTTCGGGACCTGTAGAACACGCGATAGCCCATATCGAAGAAGCTGCTCTTCACGACAAACCGGAACAGCAGCAGAGATGGTATGCCATCAAGCTCTTTGAGCGTGACAATAAAATCATACAAAAGCTGGGTATCAGTGAAGAGGCACTGAAACATATTGAAGAAGATATCAAAAAGGCAGAAACGGAAATGGATGACGATGCTGAAAGTATTATCACCAATGCCAGGTATGAATACATCGGCAGTCTGATGAAAAAGTGTTATCACAAGAAGAACAGCAAGGCACTGACCGTATCGGATAAGATAGACAAGGTTGTTACCAACAGAATTCTTGCTCTGCCGATATTTGTTATTGTCATGTTCCTTGTTTACGCTTTTGTAATGATGCCTGTTCCTATGCCCTGGGGCGATTCCCTCGGTACGGTGCTGACGGATTGGGCAAATGACGGCGTATTCGGTGACGATGGCTGGTATCTGTTCGGCATAGGCCGTGACGATTATAATTCCGCAATGGACAACTATGCCGAAAAGACGATCTGGACGGACGAATTCAAAGCCGATATCGACAAGGCTGTCAAAGCGGATGTTCTTGGCGCAGAGGATATTGCCGCAGCAATCGAAGACGGCAGCTTTGAAGATTTTAATACGGCATACGAAACTTATTCGGCCTCTCTCGAAGAATATTTTACAGAAAACAACATTGACTATGTGTTTACTGATATATACGATTCCGCTATGGAAGATGAAGAAGAAAAAGAAAAATCAGCTGAAGAGTATGCAACATCCGAAGCTGCTGCGGCTGCCGAAGCAGAAGAAGCAGCCTCTGCCGCAGCGGAAGAAAAACCCAAAAAGCCTGAAAACGAAAACTACGGTGTCTGGGTCAAGAGTATTCCTGCTTTATTGGCACCTGCCTTTGAAAACGCTCCCTCATGGCTTCACGGTCTTGTGTTTGACGGAATTATCGGCGGCGTTGGCGCTGTGCTTGGTTTTGTTCCGCAGATGATGCTGCTGTTCCTGTTCCTTGCTCTGCTTGAAGGCTGCGGCTATATGGCGAGGATCGCCTTCGTGCTTGACAGGGTTTTCAGACGCTTCGGTCTTTCGGGAAAATCATTTATCCCAATGCTTGTCGGCTCAGGCTGCGGCGTTCCGGGCAT
>CADCQO010000297.1 GCA_902803585.1 uncultured Ruminococcus sp. | reverse complement strand
TCGGAGCGCGGCGCAGGACTTGAACTCCTGAAAAACGAGCGACCGCAGGGAGCGACTACGCGAATCGTCCCGTGCGGTCACGCACTGGTGGAAGCGAGGGGAATCGAACCCCTGTCCAAAAAGCACTTACAACGGTTTTCTCCGAGCGCAGTTACCGATTAAAGATTCCCCCGACACAAGGTTCGATAACAAACCCGGTGCTTCGGTAGTCTTTTGTTCATGCCGGAAGCCAAGACACTCTTCCGTTCACGTTCACCACTAATCGACGCCCCTCACAGACCGTGGTACTTCTATGAGGAACGCTCACTGCTTACGCAGCGAGGGCAACTTCGTTACGGTTGTCGTTTGTTTTTAATTCTGCGGATTTTATAGCGGTTCTGCAGTGCCGCTGCTCGCTTGCCGAAGCTCATACTCCCTGTCGAAACCATTACGCTCCCATGTATATATACAGGACAAAAGGTAAGCGACAACCCAACAGACCATTAACCCTGACTTTTGCTTTTCATTGCTCTTTCAATATCACGCTTTGCACTTTTAGCAGCCATATCCGCCCGTTTATCATACAGCTTTTTGCCTTTGCAAAGACCCAGCTGGAGCTTTACACGGGAACCCTTGAAGTACAGTGACAGCGGTATCAGCGAATAGCCTTCCTGCTTCACCTGTCCGAGCAGACGCATAATTTCCCTGCGGTGCATCAGAAGTCTGCGTACACGCAGCGGATCTTTGTTAAAGATATTGCCCTGTTCATAGGGGCTGATGTGCATTCCCTTAACGAACAGTTCCCCGTTGTCAATACTGCACCAGGCATCTTTCAGGTTAACTCTGCCCTGACGGATAGACTTGACCTCTGTACCGCACAATTCGATACCCGTTTCGAAGCTCTCTATGACAAAATACTCATGATAGGCTTTTTTGTTCTGTGCAATTGTTTTGGTGGTTTCTTTTGCCACAGAGATTCCTCCTTTCGCGCGGGATATCTCATATAAAACAGCCATGTACTGCGTCCCTGCAAAGAATTTTTCCGCAAGGACGCAGCCACCGCTGTGATAATTATAATTCCTGTCTGCCCCGTATTGCACGAACCAGTGTTACCTCATCGGTATATTCCAGATCTCCGCCCACCGGCAGACCATAAGCCAGCCTTGTAACTTTGATGCCGAGAGGCTTGATAAGTTTTGAAAGATACATTGCCGTTGCTTCACCCTCGACAGTAGCATTGGTTGCCATGATGACCTCCTGCACAGTGCCGTCTTTCAGGCGCTGCAGCAGTTCCCTGATTCTTATCATGTCCGGCAGAACGCCCTTCATAGGAGAAATCACTCCATGAAGTACATGGTAACTGATACGGAACTCCCGTGTCTTTTCCATTGCCACAACATCGCGGATATCCTCTACAACGCAGATAACAGACTTATCACGTTTGGAGTCAGCGCAAATACTGCAGATTTCCTGATCGGTAAGATTACAGCAGATTCTGCAGTAGTGGAGCTTTTTGCGGGCATCTACAATCGCATCTGCAAACTGAAGAGCCTCTTCCTGAGGGAGAGAAAGCATATAGTACGCCAGACGGGTAGCCGTTTTGACACCGATACCCGGCAGCCGCTCAAACTGCTCTACCAGACGGTCGAAAGAAGCTGCATTATATTCTGACATTATCAGAACAGTCCCGGTACATTAAGTCCGCCGGAAATTCTGTCCATTGTAGCGGTCTTTTCATCTCTTGCCTTTCTGATTGCTTCATTAACAGCAGCAATCACCAGATCAGCGAGCATATCAACGTCCTCAGGATCTACAACGTCCTTACTGATTTCCAGAGATTTTACCTCCAGAGTGCCTGTTACAACGGCATTCACAGCACCGCCGCCGGCAGCTGCTGTATATTCCTTCACGTCCAGTTCTTTGGTAGCCTCGTCCATTTCTTCCTGCATTTTCTGTGCCTGACGGGCCAGCTGCTGAATGTTCTGAGAGCCTCCGCCATTATATCCCTTTGGTAATCTTGCTTTCATTTCAATGTCCTCCAAGTTCTTTTTATTTTATATATCTGTGGTAATCCACGATAGCAAAGGGCATCAGTAAATGTCCTGTGAAAACACTTTTATGAAGTACTGTCTGACGAATCACCGCTGCTTTCTACGGGAACGCCTGCTGTTTTGAAATCTGCTAACAGCTGTACAAGCGGGTCGTCCTCCTGCTTTACTTCGTCCGGATAGGAATAGCGTCCCAGTTTGTATTCCTGACCGGTCATACGGCGAATAATTTCCCGCATTTTGTCACGATTGCCGGACTTTCTCAGCAGCTCAAAGCAGAGGTCATTTTTGGAATCGACCAATACAAACTTTCCGCTGATATAAGCTGTACTGCCCTCAAAGCCCATTCCGATAGAGGTAGAATAGCGTTTCATTTCCTCTACTACGTCAGCCCACTGTGCCATAGGTACGGCATTCTGCCGCAGTTTTTCCATTTCCGCCCTGTCCGGACGAACCGCCGGAGGCACTCTGTGGGAAGAACGCGAGGGAGCAGGCGCACTCAGAAGAGCAGGATTTGTTTTGAGCTGTACCAGAATGTTTTCCAGCGCAGCTACCCTTTTTTCAAGCGGCGCAGCCGTTTCTTTTTTTTCCTCACTACAAAGCCTTACGAGCGTCATTTCCATTTCAATGCGGCGGTTGACACCATGCAGCATTCTGTCATAAGCTCCCTGCAGAAGACTGATTGCATCAACAATAAAAGAAAGTGACAGCCTGTCGGACTGTTCCTTTGTTTTCTGCCAGTCTGCTTCTGAAAGCACCAGAATACCTTCTGTGCTTTTCATTGTGTGCATGAGCATCATTGCACGGAAATGTCCTGTCAATTCTTCACACAGCCTTGCCATATCTTTAGCATTGCGGTGGAGTTGATCGACAATTTCCATTGCCTTTGCGGTATCATGGGACAAAACGCATTCTGTCAGCGCCAGCAGACAGCTTCTGTCCGCCAGACCTGCCGTTTTGCGTACCATTTCCTCAGTAATGGTACTGCCCTGTCCCATCACCTGATCAAGCAGGGACAGTGAATCTCTCATGGCGCCATCAGCAATGCCCGCAATCAGCAAAGCAGCTCCCCTGTCAATCGTACAGCCCTCCTGCTGACAAACATATGTGAGTCTGTCGGCGATATCCTGCGGAGGGATACGGTGGAAATCAAACCGCTGACAGCGGGACAAAATAGTTGCGGGCAGTTTGTGTACCTCAGTAGTTGCTAAAATAAACAATACATGAGCGGGCGGTTCTTCCAGCGTTTTGAGCAGTGCATTGAAAGCACCGATCGAGAGCATATGCACCTCGTCAATAATATAAACACGGCAGCGGGCGTTAGCGGGGGTAAAATCCGCTTCCTCCCTGAGCATACGGATATCATCAACGCCGTTGTTGC
>CADCQO010000296.1 GCA_902803585.1 uncultured Ruminococcus sp. | reverse complement strand
GCGGCATAGTAAAGTTCTTTAAGGTGGCGGAAGAGGACTTCGTTGTTGAATTCAATAGGCTTGCCGATATAGATTTTCTTGTTGTCGGTTTTGGTGATGCCTTCCTCATTCAGAAGCAGTTCTTCATAGAGCTTTTCGCCGGGACGCAGACCCGTATATTCGATTTTGATATCCTCATGCGGTTTGAAGCCGGAAAGACGTATCAGGTTTTCTGCCAGCACCTTGATTTTAACGGGTTCGCCCATATCGAGAATAAAAATTTCGCCGCCTTTCGCAATACTGCCGGCCGTAAGCACCAGTGAAACCGCTTCGGGAATGGTCATGAAATAGCGGATAATGTCGGGGTGTGTAACGGTGACAGGGCCGCCGGTGCGGATTTGTTCCTTAAAAAGCGGAATGACTGAGCCGTTGGAACCGAGAACATTACCGAAGCGAACCGCAACAAAATTTGTTTTGCTGTCCCTGCGCTGACCCATCATCTGTATGAGCATTTCACAGATGCGTTTGGTAGCACCCATGACATTGGTAGGATTCACGGCCTTATCGGTAGAAATCTGCACGAAATTTTTGACATGAAATTTTTCGGCAGTTTCAGCCAGTTTCAGCGTACCGAACACATTGTTTTTGACAGCCTCTTCGGGATTCGTTTCCATGAGGGGAACGTGTTTATGTGCGGCGGCATGGAACACGACATCAATATCATGTGTCCGGAAAATGTGTTCCAGCTTCTTTTTATCCCTGACAGAAGCAATCTGGACTTCAAAGGACAAATCCGAGCCGTGCTTGCGGATGAGTTCCTGCTGGATATCGTAGGCGTTATTTTCGTAGATATCCAGAATAATCAGGTGCTTGGGGTGAAGGGAAGCAATTTGCCGGCACAGTTCCGAACCGATGGAACCGCCGCCGCCTGTGACAAGGACGGTCTGCCCGATAAGGTACTGACCGTATTTTTCCGTATCAAAGACGACAGGTTCCCTGCCCAGAAGGTCATCGACTTCCACCTGCCGGATAGAAGAGGTAATCGGTACACCGGAAGTCATGAGATTGTAGATGTTGGGGATAATCTTGACTTCAAGATGTGTTTTGGCGCAGGTATCCAGAATGCGTTTCTTGTCAGCGACACTGATCTGGGAGATGGTGAAAAGAATGACCTCGACACCCAGTTCTTCACATAATCGGGGAATCTCGTAGGTAGTGCCTTCTACCCTGACGCCGGCAATGCGCCGGTGCAGTTTTTCTTTGTTGTCATCAACGATGCAGACAGGGATATATTCATTGCCGGGCGTTTTGGAAAGTTCGCTGAGTACCGAAAGCGCGCCTTCGCCTGCCCCCACAATCATCAGCCGCTTCTTGGCTTTGCGGGCAAGATTGCGCCGTTCAAGGATTTTGTTGAGCCGGTAAACGATGCGGAACAGCATGACAAACAGCGTCGACATCAGGGCATTTGTCACAAAGATCTTGGAATTGATGGCAAGCGGCGGTACTGCCGAGCCGGTAATCATCATTCCTGTCATAAAAACGAGGTTGGCTGTAAGAGAGGCAATGGCTGCATAGAAAAAGTCCTCTGTATCGGCATAACGCCACAGCTTGTCATACAGACGCAGCAGCAGAAAGACGGCTGTAAAGGACAGATTGACGATCATCAGCCCGATCCAGAAAGCATTTTGTTCGCCGGTCAGCAGAAAGTTGTTTCTGCGTATGGCAAACGACAGATAATAGGAAAGATTCCACAGCACCATATCGCATAGAAACAGTATGCTGCGGCGGTGATTCTTGAATAAATTGAAAAATCTGAACATATTCACTCTATCCGTTCCCTACATGAAGTAGTGTAAATTTCCGAAATTCAATATTGAACACAAACAATAGAACATACATACCATCATTATATTACATCTGTATCAAAAACACAATACGATTTTTTAGGACAATCGGAGGTTTTTGTGAAGGGGCAGACGGGCTTTTTGACATAACTGTTCCGGACGTACAGCAATACGGCAGTGCCGGAAGATTCTGAGCTTCGGGGGGATTCCGGCGCTGATTTTTGGTTTTCAGGAACAGCGGCAGGATTCAGACAGTTCAGCGTGATTTTGTACGGCAGAATGTCGGGGGCTTGTACTTCCGGCGGAAATATGGTATACTCTGGAGCGGGTGATAGCATATGTTGACAAAACCAAAGGTGATAGCTTCTCTGGCGGTCAATCTTTTTATCTTCGTTGTGACCGCCGTCATTGTCGTTTCCTACTTCTTTGAAAAACCGAGCGAATTGATGCGGCATGGTTCGGAAACCTTCCGTTTCTTTACAACGGACTCCAATATTCTGGCGGCTATCTGTTCACTGGCTGCTGCGGTATGTGAGGGACGCATTCTGCTGAAAAAAACGGATGCCCTTCCCAAAGCTGCTGTTCTGCTGAAGTTTGTCGGCACAGTATCCGTAATGCTGACCTTCTGCACCACGGTGTTTTTTCTGGTTCCTGTATACGGCCCTGCTTTACTGCTGGGCAAGTATACGATCGTTCATGTTGCAACACCGCTGTTGTCGCTGGTATCCTTTGCGGTTCTGGAAACAGTATACCCTGTCCGTTTCCGCTTCGTGCCGCTTGCCATCATACCTATGGCAATTTATGGTATAGTTTATCTGACTGAGGTGGTAGTCATCGGTGAGCAGAACGGCGGGTGGCGTGATTTTTACGCTTTCAACCGGACTGGTCAGTGGTATCTCACCGGCGTGATTATGCTGGCGGCGGTTTTTGTGATTGCCTGCCTGACAGCACTTTTCCACAATGCGTTTGTCAAAAGAAGCGCTTCCGCAAAGTAAAATGACAAGAACAAAGGACTGTTCCACCGTCTGTTGGGTGAAACAGTCCTTTAGCTTTCTGGGTTCTTCGGGCAGGCAGTCTGACCGTGCAAAACGGAAGATGCGGTGTCAGACGCGGAAAGCCCTGTTATGCAAAACGATTATGTTCGGCATCATAGTCAAAGCCGACTGCGGACATACGCTGCAAAAGTTCTGTCTTATCACAGCCGTAGGCACGGCAGAACTCCTCCAGAGAGGGATACTTGTCACGAAGCTGTGTATTGACAAAGGAATATAAGATCATCGGATCCTGCGGGATACTCATAGAACATTCTCCTTTCTTTGTACCGGCCCATTATAACGCATGATTGGCAGGAAAGCAAGCGTTTTCAGAAATATCATCGGGTGTATAGGGCTGCGGCCGGATCAGCTTTACCACAACAGCAGGCTTGTGCTGACGGCGGTAGGCATACTGTGTCTGGTGCAGACCGAGTGAAAAGAAGGCAAACATGGTAGAGAGCGGAAGCAGGATAAAGCTGATTTTGCTCAGAAGTCCCATTCCTTCGGCAGGCAGACACTGGATATTACGCAGAAGGGGAATAAATTCCGCTGTCATAGCGGCGAGAATGGTAGGCGTTACAGAGGCCAGCGGGTCGCTGGTTGAAACAGGCGCAGAAGCCAGACGGGAAAGGTGTATCAGAAGCAGCACTTCAATAATGGACTCAAAGCCAAAATGAAAGGCGAAGCGGGGAGAGGGGACAAGCATCATGATAACGGCGGTGAGTTTGAGGGCAGCCATAAAAAACAGTACCGGACGGCATTGTTTCTGACGGCGCAGGATCATCAGACCTGCTATGACCGTCATGCAGATATAGTATACAAACAGTACGGCGGACAGGTAATGCAGAAAGACAGAAAAGTCCTGCTGTGAGAGCTGTACATCATTTTCAAATTGATAATAATGCAGAGCAGTAAAAAAATTCCCCAGACAACTGCAGTAAAGATACCCCAGAATGGCAGTGACCAGTAGAGCGATTGCCGCCATTTTAGTGACAGTGCTGTGCGGTTTTCTCATAAAAAGAGTTCTTTTTGTGGCTGCGGGCATAGCAGGCACCTCCTGTGTTTTATCTCGACAATTCTGATTATATCGTATATTTGTTCGATAGTCAAGAAAAAAAGAAAGAATATCCGAACAAAAAAATGTACATAAGGGGCTTGATTGTTGAAAAAAGGAGAAATTTTGTCCTGAAAATCTCATAATATATAGAAAATGACAAAAAACGGGATTGATTTTGTGAAGATAATGTGGTAAAATAACAAATACAGATATGTAAAAATAAGGAGGTTTTTGTGATGCGCAGTTTTCTGATTGATGTTTTTCAGGACACGCAGAAACAGATATACACCAATCCCCTGCTGCAGGAGGCAGTCAGAAATACCATACAGAAACAGTATGTTGTCAAGGCTGAAAGTGAAAGAAAGCCTGCCGCTGTCCGCTATGCTTCGCCCGCTCCGGTCATCGTATCCCCGAAACGCAGTTTTGAAGCGGCGATGGGTTATTCCGGCAAAAAGGTTTGTGTGCTGAATTTTGCATCTGCTACTCATGTGGGCGGCGGTGTCGTGCGCGGGGCAGGGGCACAGGAAGAGTGTCTTTGCCGGTGCAGTACGCTGTATAATGCCCTGAATGATGCCCCTGTCCGTCAGGCATTCCATGAAAGCCATTATGCAGCCCTGATAAAGGGAGAGATGAATTCATGGTATAATGATGACTGTGTTTACTCGCCGGACATTGTGATTTTCAAATCTGATGACGGTAAATACACACAGCTTGATCCAAAGGACTATGTTTCTGTCAATGTCATTACCTGTGCTGCCCCCAATCTGAACAACCGTTATCCGCTGAGTGACGTTACTCCTGAGAAAATAGCGGAGGTACACCGTTCACGCGCCCAGAGAATTCTGCAGCTGGCACAGGAAGAAGGGGCAGAGGTCGTTGTTCTTGGTGCGTTCGGCTGCGGGGCTTTCCGCAATCCGCCGGAGATTGCTGCAAAAGCATGGGCAGATGTTGTGGCGCAGTACAGACAGTCCTTTGAAACGATTGAATTTGCGGTTGTTTCCAAAAGCGGTGAACCTTCATGGAACTACACGGTATTCAGCCGTGTCATGGGACAGGCCTTCGGAACATGATATTCTGACAGACGGTACATGGCAATAACGGAAGGTGCGTTTCCGTGAGTGTATCCGTCTTACAGATACTGTGGTTTCTGCGGATACAGAAACAATCCGTGCGGACGCTTTTTCGGGATATCCCCTGCCGTCCTGAAACTGATTTTGTGAGTTTTGGCAATGATGGGTTTACAATTCCGACAGAATGTACTATAATAGCGGTTGAGGTGAAAGCGGGCGAAACCGCTTTTCGCCGTATCATGTGATAAAGATGAAAGGCAGGAAGGCAACATGGATATCAGAGAAGCGTCCCTTCAGAAGCATTATGAGTGGAAGGGCAAAATTGAAGTTGTTTCAAGAGCACCCATTACAAACTCGGAGGAATTGTCGCTGGCATATACGCCCGGCGTTGCAGAACCGTGTATGGCAATTCATGAGGACTATGAAAAATCCTTTGTACTCACAAGAAGAAATAATTTGGTAGCCGTTGTTACAGACGGTACAGCTGTGCTGGGTCTGGGAGATATCGGCCCTGAAGCGGGTATGCCTGTGATGGAGGGCAAATGTGCATTGTTCAAGGAATTCGGTGATGTTGATGCGTTCCCGATTTGTGTGCGCTCCAAAGATGTAGAAGAGATCGTCCGCACGGTTTATCTGATTTCCGGCAGCTTCGGCGGCATCAATTTAGAGGATATCGCTGCACCCAGATGCTTTGAGATCGAGCGCAGACTTAAGGAACTGTGTGACATTCCTGTGTTCCACGATGACCAGCACGGTACAGCGGTAGTTGTAGCGGCGGCTCTCATCAATGCACTGAAGATTGTCAAAAAGGATATCGCTGACATTAAAGTTGTTATCAACGGTGCCGGTTCAGCAGGTATCGCAATTGCAAAGCATATCATGAATCTGGGTGTCAGAAACCTTGTTCTGTGCGACAGCGTGGGCATTATCTGCGAAGGCGACAGCCGTCTGAACAGCGAAAAGGCAGCGATGGCACAGATCACGAACCGTGACCGCCTGACAGGTACGCTGGCTGATGCCATGAAGGGCAGCGATGTATTTATCGGTGTATCTGCTCCGAATATTGTCAGCGAAGAAATGGTTGCCTCTATGAATAAAGATGCCATTGTGCTGGCAATGTCCAACCCCACACCTGAAATTATGCCTGACCTTGCTAAAAAGGCCGGTGCAAGAATTGTCGGTACAGGACGTTCGGATTTCCCGAACCAGATCAACAATGTACTTTGTTTCCCCGGCATTTTCCGCGGTGCGCTGGATTGCCGTGCAAAGGAAATCAACGAAGAGATGAAGGCGGCGGCATCTTATGCAATCGCTTCTCTGGTAGATGACAGTGAACTGAACGAAGACTACATTCTGCCCTATGCTTTTGACAAGCGTATTGGTCAGACGGTGGCAAAAGCGGTGATCGAAGCTGCCCGCAGAACCGGTGCGGCGCGTATCGGCGGCTGATATATGGCAGTGTCCTGTCACGGCTGACGGCATATTCCCGCCGTTTCAGCAACGGGAACTTTCTGACCATTCAGGTTAAAAACAGAGCTGCAGGAGAAAAGTATCCTGCGGCTTTTTGTTTTTTGTGCAGGGGAGAGTAAACTTTCTTGACAGTTCCTGTTGACCGTGATAAAATAAAGTTACAGAAACCGTATCGGTCGGGG
>CADCQO010000295.1 GCA_902803585.1 uncultured Ruminococcus sp. | reverse complement strand
TCTCTCTCGATTTTGCCTTATTCCCACTCGATAGTAGCAGAGGGCTTCGGTGTCAGGTCGAAAAGTACACGATTGACATTTTCCACTTCTGCGGTAATACGGGCTGTAATATGCTGAAGCAGTTCAAAAGGAACATTTTCGACTGTGGCAGTCATAGCGTCTGTCGTATTGACCGCACGGATAATGACAGGATAAGCAAAGGTTCTCTTGCCGTCCTTTACGCCAACAGAGCGGAAATCCGGTACAGCGGTAAAATACTGCCATACTTTGCCTTCAAGACCGTTCTTTGCAAACTCTTCGCGGAGAATAGCATCGGACTCTCTGACCGCCTCCAGTCTGTCTCTTGTGATAGCACCAAGACAGCGCACACCAAGACCGGGACCGGGGAAGGGCTGACGATATACCATATTATCCGGCAGACCGAGTGCCTTTCCTACTACTCTTACTTCGTCCTTAAAGAGCAGTTTAAGCGGTTCTACCAGTTCAAACTGCAGGTCTTCGGGCAGACCGCCGACATTATGATGCGCCTTTACGCCGTCACTTTCGAGAATGTCGGGATAAATGGTACCCTGTGCCAAAAATTCAATGCCGTCCTGCTTCCGTGCTTCTTCTTCAAAAACACGGATAAACTCTGCACCGATGATTTTACGTTTTTTCTCCGGCTCGGCAACGCCTGCCAGTTTATCCAGAAAACGGTCAACCGCATCTACATAAACAAGATTTGCGTTCATCTGATTGCGGAACACCTCGATGACCTGTTCCGGCTCACCTTTACGGAGCAGACCATGATTAACGTGTACACACACCAACTGCTGTCCGACAGCCTTAATCAGCAAAGCCGCCACAACGGAGCTGTCTACACCGCCCGACAAAGCGAGCAGTACCTTTTTGTCACCGATCTGCTGCTGTAAGGCTTTGACCTGTTCGTCAATAAAAGCATTTGCCAGCGCTTCTGTTGTAATTCTTTCCATACTTTCCGGTCTTACATTTCCCTGCATAGTATCCCTCCTGAGATAGTTCTGATATTTGTTATATGCCGATCTGAAGTAGTACCATTATAGCATCTGTCCGGTAATTTTGCAAGAAAAAATTGCACATTCTGACGAAAGACGCACCATTACAGCAGGAACAGAAGGACAGCAGCAGCCAAAAGCAGACCGCCGGCGGCAAATGCCAGAACCGTCCATAACAGCATTCTTTTCAGTTGTGCCTGCTGACGGCGGGCTATCTGCGCAGAATAAGCAGCCGCCGTGTGTTGTCTGTTGGAAAGCTGCTGACGCAGTTCAGCGGTAACTGTTGCGATAGAAGGAGATTCGTCTGTTTCCTCGCTGAGCTGATAGGTATTTTTCAGTTTTGAGAGCATACGCTTTTCAAGCATTGCCTCCATTACCTCCGTGTCATCGGGCAAAACCAGAATACATTGATGTTCCGCCTGAATCCAGTAGGAAAGATTGTGCTCATCGTCCACCAACTTTTCACACTGGAGTGTGTCGCACTTTGAGGAAAGCACCATCGACAAAATACTGTCCGTACTCTGAGCACCGCCGTCCAGTCCGCCGATAATCACCGCAATATCACACGCTGTCAGGAGTTTTTTCAGCGTATCCGCCAATTCTGCGGGACTGACTGCCGCCGCAGAAGCATGACATTCCAGACCGAGCCTTGACAGCTTTGTTTTCAGAAGGCGTTCTGTTTCGGCTGTCCTGCCGGAATGATAAAAGATAATTTCATACTCTTTCATCTGACAATTTCCGTTGCTGAAAACTTATAAAAAGTTATAAAACAACTTTTATGTTTCATTCCTTTCAAAATTTAAAATTCTCTTTTTCCGTCAGGAACTCCGCTCCTTAGCGGCGATTTCCTCATCGGTCTGAATCGCATTCAGCAGCGGGATAGCTTCCTCTTTCAGCACACGAACCTGTGAAACGTCCTTTGCTGCATTGATGGAAGCCGTATATTTTGTTAGCAGACGGTCAATTTTTTCCTGCTGAGCCGCCCGATACCGATTGCCCTTTGTTACATTCTGTATAGCGGCAATGGCATCTTTACGGGCCTTTT
>CADCQO010000294.1 GCA_902803585.1 uncultured Ruminococcus sp. | reverse complement strand
TGTAGCCGCCGCTGCACATACCCATCAGACCAGCGTACCGCACGTTTACACCGCAGGTGATATGCACACCGGTCAGTCCCTCGTTGTACGGGCTATCCGTGAAGGCAGGGACTGCGCCAGAGAAGCAGACCTTGACTTAATGGGCTACACCAATCTTTAGGAGAGTCGCTATGAAAATCAATGACAATTTTAACAAGCTCGTTCCCAACTATCTGTTTGCCGATGTCGCAAGAAAAACCAATGAATTTGCTGCGGCACATCCGGAACGTGAAATAATCCGTCTGGGTATCGGCGACGTGACACTGCCGCTTGCTCCCGCAGTCGTAGATGCCATGCAGAAAGGCTGTGAAGATCTGCGGTTCCGTGAAACCTTCAAAGGTTATCCCGAATATGAGGGCTATGACTTTCTGCGGGAACGTATTGCAGAATATTATCAGAGCTTCGGCGTAAAAATAAAGGCGGACGAAGTCTTTGTATCAGACGGCGCAAAATCTGACTGCGGCAATATCGGAGATATCTTCTCACAGGACAACACGGTGCTGATTCCTGACCCCGTGTATCCCGTCTATGTAGATGCCAATATCATGGCGGGACGGCCTATCCTCTATGCGCCTTCCGGTCAGGACGAACATTTTCTCGCTATGCCGGACAAAAACGTCAGAGCCGATATCATCTATCTTTGCTCTCCCAATAACCCCACCGGCGCCGCTTACAGCGCTTCACAGCTGAAAGAATGGGTTGACTATGCCCGTAAAAACAACGCAGTTATCCTGTACGATGCCGCTTATGAGGCATTTATCCGTGATGACCTGCCCCGTTCTATTTTCAGCATAGACGGTGCAAGAGAATGTGCCATAGAGCTTTGTTCCCTTTCCAAGACGGCCGGCTTTACAGGTGTGCGCTGCGGCTATACCGTCATTCCGCATGAACTTGTGCGGGACGGCAAAAAACTGCATGACCTGTGGTACCGCCGTCAGGCAACCAAATTCAACGGTGTATCATGGGCAGTACAATGCGCCGCTGCTGCGGTATTCAGTCCGGAAGGGCAGCGTCAGTGCCGTAAAAACCTTGACTACTACCACAAAAATGCACAGATGATTGCCCGAACACTTGACAAGCTGGGTATCTACTATACAGGCGGACAGAATTCCCCCTATATCTGGCTGAAATGTCCCAACGGCATGAGCAGCTGGCAGTTCTTTGACTACCTTCTCGAAAAAGCCGCTGTGGTAGGTACGCCCGGCGAAGGCTTCGGAAGCTGCGGAAAGGGCTATTTCCGCCTCACTTCCTTCAACTCTCACGAAAAAACCGCCGAAGCAGTAGAAAGATTAGCGGCTGCTTGTCAGAACTGACTTCCAATCAATAAAAACAGCAGACCGGACACCGGCTTTGATAACAAGCAGGGTGTCCGGTCTGTTGACTTTTTTTTACACCATGATATCATGAAACTGTCTGAATGAAACACGGCGGCTTCTGCGTGAGGAGCTTTTCCGCCGGCAATCCCCGTCCTTGCAAATGGTAAACGGTTCAGGAAAGCATCAATGAGAAGGGAGTGCAGGGAAATATCCTGTATCTGTATTTATGAGCGCTCAAAAATCAGGTTATATTTCATATCTGAATGTCATCTCTGCCATTGCCGTTGTTATCCTTCATGCCAACGGCGACTTCTGGCATTTTCGCAGCGATGCTTCGTGGGCAGTCAACAATGTTATCGAATGTCTTTTTTATTTTGCCGTGCCTGTATTTTTTATGATAACAGGTGCTACCCTTCTGGACTATCGCGAGAGATACGATACAAAAACATTTCTTCTGAAACGGGTCCGAAAAACTGTCATACCGTTTTTTTTCTGGAGCTGTGTTCCGCTGCTGCTCAACGCCTGTCTGACAGAATATTACGGTATTCCCAGAGTACTGAACTTTACAAACATCTTTAACGGGATTTTTAACACAGAATTCACTGCAGTGTATTGGTTTTTTGTGCCTTTGTTCTGCATCTATCTTTCTATTCCTCTCCTGTCCGCTGTACAAAAGGAATTTAGAATAAAGATCTACTTGTATATCGCCGTCACAGCACTGATCGTCAATGTTTATATTCCGTTTGTCATTGACTGGGTCAACCTGACGACAAAAACCAAACTCATATGGCCATTTGAAATCAAAGCTGCCAGTGAGTATCTTTTATATGTGATTATCGGTTATCTGCTCCATCATCTGACCCTGAAACCAAAAATACGAGCCGTTATCTATTGTCTGGCTGTCATAGGGCTGTTCATACATATGATCGGCACACACTGCCTGTCCATGCAGGACGGTGCTATCAATTCGCTTTTTAAGGGTTATACCAAACTGCCATGTTTTCTGTATTCTGCCGGAGTATTCGTGTTTGTCAAACAGGCATTCACCAGACGGCATTTCAGACCTGCAGACAGGTTCGTTGCCTTTGTGCAGCCTTATACCTTCGGCATCTACCTGACACATATGTATTTATTCGTGCCGGTTGCCGGTTTGCTGCATCTGCTGCATATAGACGAAAGCTTTACAGTGTCAGCAGTGATTCTGAAAACGCTCATCACCATTCCCTTGTGTATTGTCATCATATATCTGCTACGAAAAATTCCTTTCATCAAAAAAACTGTTCCGTAACCGATTTTCTGATGAAGGGCGGATGGATGCCGGCTTTGCGGTACATTTCAATACGTCTGTCACGGCTTTGCTTCCTATTCGTTCCGCATCTGCTGATTCAATTTTCTCAGGCTGCTGAATACTTTTCCCCACCGCTGCCCTGTCAGTCTGATGCTTTCAGGGAACTTCAACCGGTGTCAAAAGAACGTCCTGCATTTGATTTTACTCATGTGCAGGACGTTCTTTCTGTTCTTAAAAGACCTTATTTCCAGATTTCATCATCATTCCCGTGTGATTCAGTACTATGAGAATCTTTGCTGAAACCTGTCGTGCGATACCGCCATATATTATTTGGTGACATTCAGGGAAAGGGTCTTGCTGACGACTGTACCGCCTGCGTCTTTGACATCAACGCGGACATCATACGGAACAGCGGATTTCGGTATCAGCGTAAGAATGTTGCCTGTGCCATAGTCACGCAGTCTTGTCCACTTTTCAGCGAAGGATTTCTTATAGTAAACAGCATACTGATAATCGCCTGTACCACCTGCCGCAAAGCAGCGGACTTTGACTTTTTCGCCCAGTCTGATGCTGTCAGCGCTCAGCTTGGAAGTGTTGGTCAGCTTCTTTGCGACCTTCAGAGTGAAATCCTTACGGACAATCTTTCCTGTTGCGTCCTTTACAGCAACCCTTACTTCATAATTTACTGCTGCACTTGGCTTGATGGTAACTGCTGCATTTGACTTGTAGTTCTGCACAGCGGTCCATTTTGTAGTTCCTGCCTTGCGGCAGTAAACAGCATAGGTATAGCCTTTTTCACCGCCTGATGCTGCACAGTTGACGGTTATGCTGCTGCCAATCACAACGCTGTCGGCTGAAACTGAAGATTTGTTGGAAAGTGCAGGAACAATTTTGAACGCAATATTGTTTTCACTAGCATAGGCCGCACCATAGCTGCCCTTTTTAACTCTGAGAGTCAGGTTTTCGCAGTTTTGGAAAGTGCTGGATTTGATATTGGTGACACTTTCGGGAATATTGACAAATAACAGATTGCTGCAGTCTGTAAATGCCCAGATACCGATTTCTGTTACCCTGTAAGGTATCACAACAGATTTCAGACTTTTGCATGAACAGAACGTATAATCTCTGATGTTTGTTACTCCCTCCGGAATATTGACGGAAACAAGACTCGTACAGCCATGAAATGCGGATTCTCCGATCATTGTCAATTTATCAGGCAGTTTAATGCTCTCAAGTTTTTCACAGCCATAGAATGCAGAATTTCCGATAACTGCCACTCCTGCGGGAACGGTAACTTCAGCATCACTGCCATAATAGCCATAGAGTGTATCTCTGATAATGACAAAGTTGTTTTCATCTGCAAGTTTCGGACAATATATAAATGCGTCCTCACCAATGCTTGTTACGCTGTCAGGTATGGTAATAGAAGTCATGCCGTCACAGTTTGAAAATGCCCTTTTTCCGATGCTTTGAACGCTGTCGGGTATCGTAACAGAAACAAGACTTCTGCAAGTTTCAAATGCCTCATCACCGATGCTTGTTACACTGTCGGGAATGCTGACAGACTGCAAACCGTTGCATCCGTAGAAGGTAGCCGGTTCGATACTTTTCACACCATAAGGAATGCTGATGGAAGAAATCGAAGAACAGAAATAGAACGCATAATCTCCTATATACTCTACGCTCTCCGGTATATTGACAGAACTGAGATCCTGGCAGTAGTGGAACGCACAGGGACCGATACTCGTCACTGTGTCAGGAATATTGACAGAAGTAAGTCTCATACATTCCTGAAAGGCTTTTTTACCGATTTTTGTTACACCATCGGGGATATTAACAGATTTCAGCTGACGGCAGGCATAAAAAACTTTGTCACTGATATTTTTCACGCCAGTGCCGAGTTTGGCTGAGGTCAGTATGCTGCAGCCCATAAAAGCACCTTCACCGATATGGCAGACACTGTCAGGCACAGTAACATAGGAAAGTTTATCGCAATATTGGAACGCATAATCTCCGATTGTTTCGACACCCTTAGCAAAAGCAACTGATGTCATGCGTGTACACTCAGAAAACGCATAATCTCCTATCTCTCTCAAGTTTGCAGGGAGCCTCACGAAAGACAGGTAGCTGCATTTTTCAAAAGCATTGTTTCCGATACTGGTGACGGTTTCAGGAATGGTTATATAGACCATATACTTTCCGCTGAATGCTTTCTCGCCGATCATGGTAACGTCAACGCCGTTGATTTTGTCAGGTATCACAACATCTCTGTCTGTTCCATTGTAGCTCGTGATTTCTACGCCGTCAGCATGAACCTGATATTCAAACTTCCCGTCTTCAGTAAGTTCCGCCGCACTGACCGACAGACTATCACCAACAAACGGCACTGCACCAGTTACTCCGGCACCCACAAACATCAATGCTGCCAGTGAAATCACGCACATTCTTTTTAATATTTGCCCTTTCACATTTGTTCCTCCTTTTGCTTGAAGCCAAGATTTCCTATATTATACATTTTGTGAGAAGTATTGTCAATAGCTTTGACTCCAAACAATGCGGCATTTGTACCGGTTGACAGCTGTTTCTGAGAGGTGAGTTTTCTGTCTTTTTCTTCGGACGTTAACGCCTGCTGTTTCCTGCATTTTCAGAACGAGGGTAAATTCCGGCCTTGTCTTTGGGCATCAGACACCGAATTTCCGATATTCATCACCCCATCAGGTTCTTCTGTGTACTTTGTAAGTATACCGTCTTCGATCTCAAAATCCCTGTCGATTGCTTCTTTCATATTTTTCTTTCTGCTCTGTATCTTCTGATAAGAAAATAATTTTCGTTTTGCACCTTTATCCGAAAGGAATTATCTTCATCGCAAAAAAAATAGCCGAAAGGTAAGCAGAATATCTTACCTTCGGCTACGGAAGAAGCTCAACTGATAACTTACAGTTATAAAGAACAATCAAACTCCTCTTTTTATTGTTGCTTCAAGCCCCTTTTCGCAGTACGAAGCCCTTACATTCTGAACAGTTGTCGGTGTAGTATGGTATACATTTGCTATTTCGGCAACAGTCATATAC